>CAZCHS010000007.1:0-29462 GCA_964498725.1 uncultured bacterium
TTGATTCAAAAATATTCACAAAACAACAGTATATATTATTTTATAGATCACACTTGTCTTCATCACTGCAATGGCAACTGCAATTACTACAGCCCTGATAAGGCTTGGTAAATTTGGTTTTCAATTTGTTGAACAAATAAAAACCGGCAATGATAACTAATCCTATAACAATTAATAATTCTATCATATTATACTCCTAATCCTAAAAAAGACCCTGTCTGATAGATTGCCACCGCCACAAAATAGGCGACAAACAGCGTATAAGCAGCCTGAAAAAGCGGCCATTTCCAACTACCGGTTTCTTTCCTGACCACCGCCAGTGTTGCAATACAGGGGATGTAAATCATAATAAAAAACATTAATGCAACCGCCATCAACCGGTTATAGGCCGGGTCAGCCTTGATCTCCTGCTGCAGGCCGGACTCCGACTCCAGTTCCGCTTCATCAGTAACGCCATAGAGAATACCCATGGTGCTGATAAAAACCTCTTTGGCAGCAGTGGCAGCGAAAAGCCCAACCCCGATTTTCCAGTCAAATCCCGCCGGTTCAAGAGCGGGTTCCATAAATTTTCCAACCCGGCCGCCGAAACTATATTCCACTGCGGTTGGTACACTTTCGTTCTCTTGAATGCTCTGTTCCTGAGCGGGCGCTTGCAAATTATTGACAATGTGCTCAGGCGGTTTCGGATAACTCAGAAAAAACCAAATCAGGATTGAGGCGGCTAAAATTACTGTACCGGCTTTTTTGACATAGGAACCGGATTTTTCTATCATATGCTGAAAGATACTGCGTATCGTAGGCACCCGGTAAGGCGGCAATTCCATGACAAAGGGCGTCTGTTCGCCGGCAAAGATCGTCTTTCTGAAAATAAGTGCAATAATAAAAGCGATCAACCAGCCGGACAGCCAGATCAGCCAGAATATCAGGCCGGCCCGTTCCGGGAAAAAGACGGCTGTCAGCATGGCAATAACCGGTGTTTTCGCGCTGCACATCATAATTGGTGACACGAGAATGGTGACCAGCCGGTCTTTCGGATTGGACAGCACCCGCGCGCTCATTACGCCCGGCACCGCGCAACCGGTGGAAACCATAAAAGGAATAAAACTTCGGCCATGCAGGCCAAACAAATGAAAAAATTTGTCCATTACAAAAGCGGCCCGGGCCATATATCCGGTATCTTCCAAAATCGACAGGCAAATAAATAAAAAGACCACCAGTGGCAGGAAAACCAGAACACCACCAACACCATCGATAATACCGCCGGTAATAAAATCCCGCAAAACCCCTTCCGACATAGTTGTATTCAGGAAATTTTTAATATTTGTAAAAAATTCCTCTATTAACAATCCCAGCGGATCACCCAGGGAAAAAGTGATCTGGTAGATCAAATACATGATCATCAGGAAAATCGGAATACCGAAAAACCTGTTCAGTACAATCGAATCGATTTTTTCTGTGAGATTGCCGTCACTGATGGTTTTATCCTGCTTCAGAGATTCTTTCAGGGCGCCGTGAATATAACCATACCGCTGCTCACTTATAATGATCTCGGTGTCTTCACCAAAATGTTTTTCAATGAACCGAATAATCTCCCTGGTACTTTCTAAAACTTCATTGGCGTTGGCGTGGTTTTCCTGAATTTTTTTGATGGCATCATGATCGTTTTCCAATAATTTTATCGCCATCCAATGGGTCGGAAAGTGCTGACAAAAGCTTTGATCGGTTTTAAGCAGATCAATGATCTTCAAATGGGCTTCTTCTACTTCATGGCCGTAATTCACATGCCGCCCGGTGGTATCAATGCGCCCGTGAGCAACTCTTACAGCGCTTCTGATCAATTCCTTTAATCCATGGCCTTTGGTACCAACGGTTTTGACCAGTGGAATCCCCAGCAATTTCGATAGGGTTTTCTCATCGATCTGCAGCCCTTTTTGCTCGGCTTCATCGCTCATATTCAGCGCGCCGACAACCGGAATTCCCAGTTCCTGAAATTGCAACAGGAGATAAAGATTGCGCTCCAGATTCGTAGAATCCATCACATCGATGATCACATCAGGCTTGTCATTCAAGACAAAATCCCGGGAAACAATTTCTTCAATGGAATAGGCGGACAGGCTGTAGGTGCCGGGTAAATCAACCAGTTCAACCTGGTGTCTTCCATGCCACAAATGGCCGGTTTTTTTTTCCACCGTGACACCGGGATAATTGCCAATTTTTTGATTTTGATGGGCCAGGTAATTAAAAATAGTGGTTTTTCCGGAATTGGGATTGCCGGTGATGGCTATTTTTATCTTTTCACCAAACCGGTGTTGGTGTTTGAAATGGCCGTGATTATGATGTTGCTTTTTTCTGAATAACATTAATTAGTAACCTTTACATTAATCAATTCTGCTTCGGATCGCCGCAGGGAAACTTTTGAGTTTTTTATCTCTATCTCAATGGGATCGCGGAAAAGTGCTTCCCGCAAAACCACGCCCGGTTCCTCTTTGATAAAACCGATATCCACCAGCCGGCGGCGAATTTCTCCTTTGGCCAGTATTTTTTTCACTTTGAATTTTTCGCCCGGTTTTAAATCGGCCAGAGATTTGTAATTATATTCATTATTCATTGACAATACTCACCTCCACTTGTTCCCCGAATTTTTTAGGGACTTCAATCGCCTGGTTTTGATGCCGGATGATAAAACGGTCGGGGTGATGTTCCTGCATGGTGATCTCCAGGCCGGGCAATAACCCCTTGTTCAGGAAAAAATCTCGGGTTTCCGGATTGGCGCTCAGCAGCATGATCTTCGCCCGTTGGTGGGGTTGCAAATCGGTCAGCAATATGTGCTTGTGATCCTGGTACTGGTGAGGAAAAACATCAGGTATACAAAAATAGTCATCTTCGGAATTGCTGTCGATGCACTGTTTGAAAAGACTGATCAGGTTGGTGTCCACTTTGGGGCAATGATTTAAAAACTGGTAAAGCAGCCCCAGCCGTTTCAGTGACTGGTCACTGAGATGATGTTCCAGTGAACAGGCTTCAATTTTTGCCTGAGGCCGTGTGGTCCCCAAAACATCATGCAAAAAATTTTGTAAAAATTCCGTTCGCCGGGCAAAATACCGCGCCGCTTTTTCACCTTTAGATGTTAACTCGATAAATCCCCTTGATTGATAAAAAATCCAATCCTCTTTGGCTAGTTTTTTCATCGATTCTGTTACTGAGGGCATACTCACGCCTTTTTTACCGGCGATTTCTTTCACTCTGGCCACACGGTTTTTATTAACCAGGCCATGGATGATTTTTAAATAATCCTGCTGGGACTCTGATAAAATTGTTTCATACATAAGACACTCAATCTAATTACCCCAAATTTAATTAGGGCTAGCTAATTAAGCAATAAAAATTGCCTTTTTGTTTTATAATCCTTTTCTATAACTTAAAGTATAAAAAAGAGGAGTATTATGCCTGACAAATGGACCAGCTGGAATGAGAACATCTCTCACAATTATGAGTACATTTATAAGCCCGAAACTGAGCAGGAAATTTCCGAAATCGTCAAGAAATGTGATAAGGTCCGCATGATCGGCACCGGCAAGAGTTCTGCAGATATCGTTGCCGGAACCCCCAGTCTGATCTCTTATGAAAATTACGACAAAATTATATCCATCGATGAGCAAAAGTTACAAGTGACCGTACAGCCGGGGATTACCCTGAAAGAAATGCTGGAAACCCTGGAAGCTGCAGGTCTGGCTTTTCCGGCCTTACCCGACATCGACACAATCACTGTTGGTGGCGCCATTGCCACCGGCACTCACGGTACCGCCCGGGAAGCCCATACATTATCAGAATATATCGATCGCCTGAACCTGGTGACAGCCGATGGAAAAATAGAACAGATCACCCGACAGGACAAGCGCTTTAACGCGATTAAAATTTCCCTGGGTGTTTTGGGCATTATTACAGAAGTAACTTTTCAATGTATTCCAAAGAAAGTCATGAACGTCATTGAACGGCCCATGAAAGACTCTGTATGGCTGAAGAATTATCGTAAAATGCTGAAGGAAAATGATTTTCTGCGCATTTTATTTCTTCCCCATACCAATCACGGATATGTTATCACCGGCAATTATACAACACCGGAAAATAGAATCAAGCCCAAAAAAGCACCATGGTATCACAAATACAGACGCAGCTTTTCAAAATTTTTCTATGGCCTGTCCGTAAAAAGGCCCCGCATTACCAGCTTTGCCAATAAAATCATTTACCTGCTCTTTTTCTTTAACCGGCAGCAAAAACTTGGCTCCTTATATGACGCCACTGTTACCAAGTCAAGAGGCAGTACGCTGGAGCTGGCGGAATGGACAGTGGCGATTGATAAATTCCCTGATTTATTCCTGGAATTAAAATCCAGTTTAAATGATAAAAGCAATAATGCTTATGCCCATATTCCAATGGATGTACGCTTTTTAACAGCTGAATCAGGCTGGCTCAGCAATGCCTATGGCCGGGATATAGTCACCATGGGTTGTGTTACACGGAATGCAGAAAATGCTGACCATTACGAAGCTTTCAAGATAGTGGAGAAAATATTTTTAAAATATGGCGGCCGGCCTCATTGGGCCAAAAGGTTTGATGCAAAAGAACAAGAACTTGCCAAACTTTATGAACGGTGGGAGGATTTTATTAAATTGCGGGAAGAAATGGACCCAAAGGGTAAATTTCTGAATGATTATCTTGAAAAACTATTTACAAAAAAGCTATAATCCAATTATTTTTGTTGTCAAAAAAAGTGATTTGTATCATTACTGTTGTTCTGAAAATCAGTTAATTTGTGCCTGTAATCGATTTTTTAATTATTTAAATTGATTTTTTACAGCAGAAAGTTATAGTTTAGTAATCATAACCAAAGAATCTTTGTTTGTGAGCTAAAACACCTCTGTTAAGGCATATTATAATTAGGTTTTATTTAGAATTTATGAAAGAGCGAAAAATGATGTATAGAACAAAAATATTAATTGCGACTCTATTTATTATCACACTGGCCTGGGCTAAAAGTTATTATCCCCGCTCCAATGAAGCCGCATACCTGGAAACCACAGAACCCGGTATCGTGATGATAAGGGCAACCGGCATTGGTATTGACAAGGAACACAGAAAACCGAAAAACAGTGAACTGGACAAAAGCGCGAACCTGGATGCCAGAAGAGCCGCTGTTTGGTTTGTGCTGCTGGGAGGGTCTGATCCTTTGATAGGCAATGAAACAGAAAAAGCCCTGCTGGACCAATATCAGAAAGATTTTTTTAAAAAGAGCAATATCAAAAAATTTATTGCCTGGGAATCAGATTACTATGACAGCCGTATTCGCATGGGCGATAAACTCAAGATCACGAAGACAATTAAAGTGAACCGGCGAATTTTGAAAGAAGAGCTGGTCAATCGCAATATTGTCACAGGAAAAGATGAAATCGTCCGGCAATTGGGACGGCCCAATATCATGGTCCTGCCGGAAAAGAAAAAGGAGATGTCACAACTGGATTTACTGAAAACCGATGCGAACCTGAAAAAAGGCGCGGAAGTGATTGAATCCTATCTCAGCGCCGACGGCTACGAAGTGGTTATCCCGGAACAGCAGGAAACCTTACAACAACTGGCCGCCGCGGAATTTGCGGTCTCCGGAATGGAAGAGGATTTCAGTTACATGATGGCCCTGTCAGTGGGCAGTGATGTTTATATCACCTATACCATTGATATTTCAGAAAAAACCATCGGTACAACCAGGGTCAAAAAAGCCTCGGTAGGCTGTCGCGCCTATGAGACCACAACCGCCCGTTTATTGGGGTCAGAAACCGGTTATTCTCCCTCCAGAAACACATCGGATGCGGTACTGATTGAAGAGGCCATGAAAGATGCCATTGATAAAGTGATTTTGCGCGTCCTAGGTTACTGGGGAAAGGATCTGGAAAATGGTATTCAATACAAAATGATCGTCAAGGTCGATAGTGAATTTGATGAGTATGAAGCTGAAGATATTTTGTTTAATATTACTGATCTGATCGACAAAATTGCGACTGAGAAAAAGGAAAACATTTTCGCCGATTACACCCTTAACCTGAATATATGGTGCGACCGGGAAAAATATAGCGCCTCTTCTGACATTTATCGTGAATTGCGAAAAAAATATACAGGTAAAGGAACACTCCGGCGCGAAGTGATCACACGAAAAATGATATTATTAAAAATTGTAAATGAATAACAAATGGAACATAAGATGAGATTAAAATTTATATACCGAATACTTTTCACACTGCTTCTTGCGGTTAGCCTGTTTGCAAAAATCCCCAAATGGGTCAGCGAAAACAGCCATCCGCAATACCCCTCAGAACAATATTTTCTGGGCATTGGAATCAGCGAAGACCGCACGGAAGCCGAAGACCTGGCCCGGGGCAACCTGATCAAAGAAATCTCCGTCAAGATCAGTTCCGAATTGGAAAATGTTGACAATGAGTTGATAAAAGATGGCGAAGTAACCACAACATCCCGCATGACCCAAAAAATTAACAGCGCTGTATCAGCCAATTTGGTGGGTGTGCAAATTGTCGAACTGGAACAAGAAAAAAAGAATTATTATGCCCTGGCAGCTTTGTCCAAAATGAAATATTTCACCACTTTGGAAATCAAAATGGACGAGGCCGCCCAGCAGGTCAAAAACCTGATGAATGACAGTGACAATCTGCAGGAAGAAGGCTTCCTGTTGACCGCCATTGACAACTATAATCAATGCCAGGCACTCTTGTCCGATTATTCCGAAAAATCAGCCCTTTATACAGCTTTAACCGGCCGGAAATATGCCGCCCTGAAAGCGATTGACAGTTCCTCTGTCGCCATGAAAATACAACGGATCGTTGACAATACTATACTATCTGTGGTTGACGGAAAAAACCAAACCGGTATCTCAGGCACTAAACTACCGGAGACCATTGTCCTGAAAGTCCTTTATAAATCGCCCCTGCACAAAGAAGTTCCGGTACAGAATCTGCCGGTAAAGATTGCCTATAAAAATGGCGACAAAATCGATAAAATTACGACAGGTACCGACGGAAAATTATTTATCAATATTACCGCCGTCCCCACCGATGAAACCGGTAAAGAGGGAAAAGTCATTTTTCAGGCGGTTTTTAATAATGTAAAATGGGACACACAATTGCCAGCCACAACTCTCAGCTACCAGGTAGAAACCACCCAGGTGACTTTCGCAATCGTGGTTGATAATGCCGCACTGCAAAAAAAACTTGCCGGTATGATTGCCGAAAACGGGTACTCGGTTTCATCTAAAGGTGATTTTCTAATTAATGCCAACACAATGGTGGAAGATGAAAAAGTAATTGAATCACCCTTTGGCAAAATGTATATGGTGAAGGTATCCGCCAATTTTAATATGGTCGATAATAACAATCAAACTATTGCATCGCTTCAAACCAGTGGCCGTGCAACAGAAAAATCAGCCGAATTAGCACGTCAAAGTGCCGTGAAGAATATAAAAATAAACCGTAAAGACTTAATTGCATTCCTTGCAAAAGCAATTGATTGATAATTTTTTCGAAAGGAGAAAAAAATGAGAAAATTCTTAGTCGTATTAATGATGGTTCCCTTAGCCCTTTTCTTAATGAATTGTGGCGGCAAACCAAAAGCAAAACTGAATGATATCCCCGATTGGTATCTGAATCCGCCACAGGCAGAAGATGCTATTCTGGAAGCCGGCGACGCTGTCAAACACAGCATGGGATTGGCAAAAGAAGCTGCCGATGCCAGAGCCAGAGACGCGATTGCACGAACAATTGAAGTGAAAGTCAACTCCATGTTCAAAAACTTCATGCAGGAAAGTGGTGTTGGTGAAGAAGCAGAAGCACTGGAATTTACTTCTTCTGTCAGCAAGCAGATCACTGCCAATGTCCTGCGTGGCGTTCGCATCACACAACGTGACATGCGGCCCGAAGGCAACATGTACCACGCTTACTCACTGGCGCAATATGACCTGAACAGCCTGGTTCAGGAATCCCTGAATGCTGCCAGAAAACAAAAAGCGCTGTACAATGAAGCCAAGGCAAACCTGAGTTTTCAGGAACTGGAAAAAGAAATTGAAAAGCTGGAAAATCTTGAAAATTAATTTGATCCCAAAAAGTCTCACCGCTTAAATGTGGTGAGGCTTTTTTCCTGTTTATGAAAAAAATATTCCTCATATTAATCCTGACATCATCTTTATTTGCCCAAATTCCACACTGGTTTAAAAATCTTCCGGAATCACCCCCCGGCGTCTATTTGGCAACCGGAATAACCGGCAAATATTTTAACATGAAAACCGCGCGTGACATTGCGGTTCATCAGGCTGTAAAATCCATTGCCAAACAAAAAAGTGTTGACCTGATTTTTGAATTAACAACAAAATCTGACGGCAGATTCATCATCGGCCGCCCGGACTTTGAAGAAATATATGAAGAGATTTATTACACCACCATTATGGAAAATCACAAAATCATTGATTCGGTTTTTACTCATGAAAGTTGTTTTTACCTGATTCAATATCCGGCCGATGCAAAGCCGGTAAAAGTTAATCATGGTCTGGTGGCATGGGGTGAAAAACCCGGCTGGGTCCTTCAGTCGCCGGCAGCTCCGGACTTTCATTACGGAATAGGTGCTGTAGCCCGCTACAGGCGGACAACCCGGGGATGGCAGGACGCCGATGCCCTGTCGCGCTTTGACCTGGGAAAGGCTCTTTTTCTGGAAGTGGAAACTATCCGGGAAGAAATACGAACCAATAATTACACCATCACCAAAACTTTTTCGGAGCAGTTTTATAATCTGACCCTGAAAAACTGTGCTGTTATCAAGCGCTGGTATGATGCAGAAACCGATCAGTACTACTCCCTCTCTCACCTACCCAAAAAATCCTTTAACATCAATCTTTCCAACTAAAAGCCGGGAACAGCGCCGGAGAAGAATATAATTACAAAGCCGGAAAAATTGTGGGTGGTAACCAGGCAATCCTGTTTCTGTCATTAAGGTATAAAATCGAATACGGAAGGCAGTAAATCAGATAATCTCAAGACGCTTCAGAATACTCTCAATATTCCGCTTGTTATTATTCATAGCGGCAATAATTTTTTCCTTGAGGTCTGTGGGTGTTTCTATTTTTTCCCGTCTTGATTTTGAAATGGGGTCCATGATGGTGCCCAGATATTTTTCCTGCAAAAGATCGTCATCGGAAACCATAATATGGTATAAATCGCGAATGTATTTCAGAAAATAATAATCCATGAATAATTGATTAAACTGTTCTTCCCTATTCTTGACCTTATTGGAAATAACAGTGAATAATTTGGTAGAAATAGGATCCGGGATTTTGTAATAAGCTTTCAGGACAAACAGAAAGTTTTCCAAATCACGCAAACCGCCGGGGGATTCTTTGATATCAATCGGGGGGACCTGCTGGTGATAGGAATTTCGTGAGTGCATTTCTTCCAGCAATTGTTTGATAAAATGATCATTCTGATCAAAAATGTAGGGCTTGACAATTTTTTCATTAAAGGCCTGGGTAAAGCGGGAATTGCCGACAATCATTCTGGAACCCAGTAATTGTGATTTTTCAATAAAAACTTCATCATCGGGAGTTTCAAATAACTCGATCAATTGTGAAAAGGTTGTGATATAATTCCTGAACCGGTCAGCAAATTTGTAATGAGGCATAATGGAACGCCGAATAATATGTTTATTCATCAGCATCACAATATCATTGGCAAATTTGATCATCTCTTCGTCATCGGAATTGAGTAAAATGATGAGATCATAATCATCATCAAAAGCCTGGCTTCGGGCATGGCCGCCGGCGGCGTAGACCGCCAACAGGTCTTTGGTCAAAGGCTTGTTTTTAAATTTTGTTATCACCTGCTCGCGGCAGAGTTCAAAAAGAATTTGCAGGTAATTATCAGAAAAAGTTGTGAATTCACGATTGATCACGCCAAAAAAAGTCCCGTTAATGGCATTGATTCCAAGGCGCATAAATTCAAAATCATAGTAACTGTTCAGTTTTTCAATCCGTTCATCGATACTGCTGAAATTATCAATATTTCCCAACAATCCTTCTGTCAACTTGCGGAACTTCATAGGGTTATTAAAGTCAATCAAATAACTGTGGTAGGTATTGAACACACGGTTAAGAAACCGTTTAAAAAAGTAACTGGAGTTATAGTGTAATTTGCAAAGGCTCAGTAATTTTTTACGGGACTTGTTTACCTCCGGGTCCATGATCGGCAGATTCAATGTGTCAATAAGGTATTTCACCAATACTTCATTGAGCAATGAAATAAAATTGTACATCTTTTTAGGATGATAATCGAGCACTTTTCCAAAGTTGCCGATATCCCGCAGTCGTGACTTGATGTTACGAATAAAATAAGCGAGAAAATCCTGGCAAATATCGGATTCAATAAAGAGCGGGTTTTTCGCTTTTATAGTGGTAAACAAGGAAATCAGCGTGTAAGGTGAGCGTGCGCCCCATTTGATATAGGAATTATAGACATTCTGCAACTCATCTTTGGGAATTTTCTTGAGGTCATCGATAAACCGGTCAAGGACTCTGGAATCGTTCCGGTCCATCGCCATCAGAATATCATCCCAAAACCGGGTTCCGCTAAAAAAGCCTGTGGATTTAATAAAGTCCTTGGGCAGATTTTTAGTGGACATCGATTTTTCACGCTCACTGTTGGTAGTATTAAAATAAGAAAAGATCGTAATTTTACCCAGGTGCTGAGTAATATGGCGGACGATCCGTTTGGCACTGTATTGGGCCACTTTGACCTGATCCTGATAATGGATCAGCAATTGCGTGACAGCGCTGGCATAGCTGGTGTCCTCATATCCCATATAAAAAGCCACCCGCTGAAGATTATCCAGCATTCCTTCTTCTTCCAGTGAAATCTCTTCTTCCTGCACCACATAAAGCTGATAAAGAAAGCGAAAAGCCTCAATAAAAGTAAAGGAACGGTAAAGAGAATAGAGATCATCTTTTTGTTCGGGAATTTCGTCGATCAGGGAGATCAGGGCGTCCAGGCTGGTTCCCTGAGTAATGCCCTTCCAGGTGCGCAGCGCGAAGACAATGGCTTTGATCAGCCGGAGGGCATCTTTTTTGGGATTCAGCAGGTTTTCTACCGGAACCCGCATGATCAGATCATTGATTTCCCCGAGTAATCCACGCAAATATCCTTCATGATACTTATTGTCCTTACCTTCACGATAAAAATAGCGATCGATCAGTTCGTGCTTAAAATCATCAAAAATTGCGAAATCCCCCAAGATCGGAACAGCATTGAGCATTTCACTGATCAGGACAAAACTGGTGATCTTGTCATCCAGCAGGTCATGATATTCCTGAATTGAAGCGGAGTATCCCCGCCCGCCCACATGTTCGGAAAGATGAAAATGCAGGGGACTGGCATGTTTTAACATCTCGCGGTTTAGCTTCGCAAAGGCGGAAGTCAAAACATCACGGCCTCCTTTGCCACGGTCAATTACACCCAGGTCAATATCATCCTGATCCACTTTCGTACCCACGCCACACACCATAAAAGGGGGCACCTCTTTGTCTTCCATAAAGAGTTTTAATAGAACCCGCATATAAGCGCCGGACAACAGACGAAAATCATTCCCCGTCCTGGTCAAAAAGGAATGAAACACATTATATTTACTGGTGGAGGTAATCGAAAGTTTGAGATTCAAAACGTCCACGGCCTTAAAATTAAGCATCAGAAACTGAATGGAATAATAGCACCCCAGAAGGTCAAGAACGGTTTCCTTGTCACTGATATAAGAGGCGATTTTGTTCATCACCTCTTCCGGATTCGTGGAAAAACGGTGCAACCGAGTTTGATCGGCCAGTTGGTTTTCTTCGATCAATGAAAAGAGCGTATCAAAATGCTTTTCTATGTAAACCAGATATTTATGGTGATGATTGCCGAGATTATTGACTCGACTCAACAGTTCAATAGAAAAGGAATTGATATGCTCTTTCATTGGAAATAATCTATACTATGCGTTTTCTTTGAGCCATTCGTCCGCCAGGTTGATACCTTCATGAAGAGCCTTAAGATTGATTTCTTCAGTTCCTTTAGGTACACGGGCTTTGATGGCATGCTGTACCGATTCCAGGGAAACGATATCGGAAATTTTTACAATAATTCCCAGGGCGATGATATTGGCCACAATAAATTTCCCAAGTCTTTCGGTAGCGGATTGAATAATTGGAATTTTGACGACTTTGTAATTGCCTTGCGGAATATCCTTGACCATTTGAGAATCCACGATCAGGGTACCATCGTCATTAAGGTCTTTGATGTACTTGTCACAAGCTTCCTGGGTCAGGGCCAGCAGAATATCAATATTCTCCGCTTTAGGATAATCAATATCCCCATCGGAAATAATTACTTCCGAACGGCTGGCACCGCCGCGGGCTTCCGGTCCGTAGGATTGACTTTGTGTCGCATTCAATCCTTCGTAAATGGCTGCCGCTTCTGCTAATACTTTACCTACCAGGATCAGGCCTTGTCCGCCTGAGCCACTTAATCTAATTTCATATCTGAATGACATGCAAATTACTCCAATTCTTTATTTTTTAGCGTTTTGTTTGACAATAGAATAATTTTCTGTGTAATCAGGAATATTGCGGTCCACAAATACACCGGTCACGAGTTTGCCCTGCAATTCTTCTTCAGACAGGTCTTTGGCCCGTTCAATGGGAACCATATTTTTTTTCTGATACAGCAGCATATCAACACCGCGACGGCCGGTTTCTTTATTCATTTTTCCATAGGAAGTGGGACAGTTGGTATAGGCTTCTACGACAGAAAATCCTTTTTTCAGAAAACAGGCTTTGATGTAGCGATCCATTTTTGCCACATGAAATGTAGTTGTGCGGGCAACATAGGATGCACCGGCAGCTTCCGCCAACCGGCTGATATCGAATGCGGAATCAGGATTTCCATAGGGGGTTGTGGTTGAGCGTTTACTGGTGGGGGTTGTTGGTGAACACTGTCCCCCGGTCATACCGTAGATATTGTTATTGAAAACAACCACATTGATGTCCAGATTTCGGCGGGCCGCATGAATAAAATGATTGCCGCCGATAGCAGTTGCATCGCCATCACCAGTAACCACAATGACATGCAGTTTCGGTTTTGCCAGCTTCAGCCCGGTGGCAAAGGCGATGGCCCGGCCGTGGGTTGTGTGCAATGTGTTAAAATCAACATATCCCGGTGTTCTTCCGGAGCAGCCGATTCCTGATATTATGGCAATATTATCTTTCTCCCACCCAAGAGAATCGATGGTGCGCAAAATTGACTTCAGTATAATTCCATGGCCACATCCGTCACACCAAATATGTGGCATTTTATCTTTTCTGAGATATTGTAAATAATCCATGTTTATCCCTGCATTATTACGTTGTGAATTTCAGACGGCTTGATTGACTCACCGTTGATCAGATTAATTTTAACCACCGGCAATGAACGGTTGACAGCCCACTCAACTTCATGGGCGATCTGTCCCAGGTTCAGTTCCGGCACGATAATTCGTTTAGCGTTTCTCACGGCTTCCTGAATTTCTTTTTCCGGAAAAGGCCAGATTGTTTTCAAAATCAGCAGGCCGGTTTGATGGCCTTTTTCACGGGCCGTATACAATGCTCTTTTGGCTGATCTGGCGGAAGAGCCGTAAGCAATGATCAAGGTTTCCATGTCATCGTCCACATGAAGTTCTTCCACCTCGATTATATCATCTTTATTTTTTTCGATTTTTTCATTCAGCCGGGCCAGCATTTCAGCGGCTTTTTCCGAATCATTGGTGGGAAATCCGGTCTCATCATGAACAAGGCCGGTGACATGATATCTGTATCCTTCGCCAAAATTTGCCATTGGCGGTACCATGGATTCCGTATGCTGATAAGGTAGATAATTTTCCGGTTTGGCGCTGGGTTTTTTCCGGTTGATAATTTCATATTCCGAAGGATCTGGAATTTCAATACGCTCAGTCAAATGGCCAACCAGTTCATCAGTCAGCAAAATAACCGGAGTCCGGTATTTTTCCGACAGATTGAAGGCGCGAATGGTCATATCATAGGTTTCACCTACTGAAGTCGGGCTCAGAGCAATGATCGGATGGTCCCCGTGGGTTCCCCATCTTGCCTGCATAACATCGCCCTGGGCAGCATGGGTCGGTAGTCCGGTACTGGGGCCGCCACGCTGAACATTGACGATTACACAGGGAATTTCAGCCATCACAGCAAATCCGAGATTTTCCTGTTTCAATGAAAATCCGGGGCCACTGGTGGCTGTCATGGATTTCGCGCCTCCCAGGGCTGCGCCGATAGTGGCGCCCATGGATGCGATTTCGTCTTCCATCTGTATAAAGCTCCCCCCAACAGCCGGCAACTGATAGGATAAGACCTCGGCAATTTCCGTTGACGGCGTAATTGGATAACCGGCGAAAAATGTACAGCCAGCTGCAATTGCTGCTTCGGCACAGGCTCTGTTTCCCTGCATCATTTTTATGTTTTTCTTTGGTTTACTCACAAATTCTCCGTTCTTTTTTATTCTTTTGCTTCATCTTTTAATGGAGTTACTGTAATTGCAAAGTCGGGGCAGAGTTTTTCACACTGCAGACAACCGATGCAATCTTCTGCTTTTTTTGGCGTTGAATAGAAATTGTCCATTTCAAAAACATTCTTCGGACAAATCTCTACACAAATCTCACAGCTCTTACACCAATCTTGCTTTACTTCAACTTTGAATTTCTTATTTTTCATTTAGCTCTCATTTTTATAATTAATAGCGTTAAAAAAATTCGAATATTTCAAGTGTCAATATCCATGCCAAGAAAAACCTTATCGCAGGTATGTGTATTCACCTTTGTCTGTATCCATTCGGAATTTACCGCCGATCGGAATGGTAAACCGCTGATCTATATGGCCATAGGCGAAATTTGCAATAATCGGAAAATCAATTTTGGGGATTGTGTCCAGCAACAACTCCTCAAGGGTAAAATTTTTGTTGTCATTTTCTTTGAATGTACCGGAGAACTTGCCGATTACCAGCCCGGATATCTTATCAAACACCTTGTGTAATTTCAGGGTTTGCAGCATCTTATCGACTTTGTAACCGGGTTCGCCGACATCTTCCAGAAACAGGATATTCCCCTCCAGCGGGGGCATGTACTCAGTGTTCAGCAGTGGCGTTACCAGCGATAGGCAGCCGCCAATCAGGTTGCCTTCGGCCTGTCCCGGATTAATTAGTTTTATTTCATCATTTTCAGGATTTTGAAAATTTAATTTTTCATTGCTCTTTGTGAGAACTTTCCATAGCCAATTTTCTGAAAATTGGGAAAAATTATTGCCCATCTCCGAAGCTACCATGGGACCCGAATAGGTGACCCATCCGCATTTCTGCAAGAGACTCATTTGCAGAGCGGTAATATCGGAATAGCCAACCAGTATCTTCGGCTCCACGGCATTAATCTTGTCATAATCCAGCTTATCAATAATTCGCAACATACCATAGCCGCCACGCACACAGATAATTGCGTCAACTTTGGGATCCAGCAGAAAATCCTCCAGAAACTTAATGCGTACATTATCATCCGCTGCCAGATATTTCGTTCCTTTGGTCAGGTGGGTTGATGTTTTCAGGGTGTATCCCTGTTTTTCCAGGTATTCAAGCCCCAGTTTAGTGGGTTTACGTTTAGCAGCACTAGCCGGCGCAATGACGCCGATGGTGCTACCGGGTTCAAGTTGCTTAGGTGTTTTGTAATTCTTCATAAATACGTTACTTTTCCCTTTTTAATTAATAGATTACATCTCTATATTTTATGCATAATGAATGATAATTAAAATCCCATTTTTAAATTAATTTTTCTTTTTC
Source organism: uncultured bacterium (assembly GCA_964498725.1). Classification (GTDB taxonomy): domain Bacteria; phylum Fidelibacterota; class UBA2242; order UBA2242; family JAFGTP01; genus JAFGTP01. The sequence goes on from CAZCHS010000007.1 coordinate 15,939, forward strand.
ACCCCTTGGAATTTCGACGAGAAAAAGATAAATTTTCAGCAAATTTTAGCAGGCCCATTTTGAAAAAAATCACGGTATTAATCAGTATCCCAATTTTATTGCTTTCTACGGTATTTCCTGCGGAGCCTCTGTTTGACAGCTCTCTGAATTCCGCTATACAGGCTATGCACAACATGGATTATGAAAAAAGTCATCAAATCCTCACCCGCATGGTAAAGAGTGATTCAAACAATGCTTATACACAGGTGGCTCTGTTATTAAACCAGTGGTACCAAATGCTGGGACTTTACGGTAATCAATTCAACAAAGAAATACTGTTGGGAAAATGTGACAGTATAATCAATAACTATGAAAGCAAACTGGAGGTTTTTCCCGGCGATTTTGATCTGAATTTCTGTATGGCCCTGGCAGTGGGGTTTAAATCCCGCATTGTGATCAGTGAGAAAAACAGTTTTTTCGTGATGTTCAATGGCGTCAAAGCCCTGAAATATCTGCGCAAATGCCATGAACTAACGCCCGGTAACCCTGACCTTGAATTTTGCAAAGGCGCTTTTGAGTATTATATAGCGGAATATCCCGGCATTGTTAAGTATTTCGCCGATAAACTACTGACCAATACCGGTGACAAAATTGTCGCCAAAAGGCGAATGCACCGGGCTGCCAACTCACCGGGGTTTTTGAAATACGACGCTAATTTTATGCTGGCTTTTCTCCATCTGTACATTGAAAATCAACCTCAAAAAGCATTACCTTACATAAATTTACTGGTTACGGAATTTCCCCGAAACCCGAATTATCACTTTCTTCAAACCTTTGCTCACCTGCAACTGGAAGAGCCGGCCAAAGCAAAGACTGCTTTTAGCAATTATCGGGAATCTATCAACCTGGACAATCCTTATTACCGGGAAGAATTTCAAAACCGTAAAGATTTTTTGCTGGCATTCCTGGCGCTTAAAGAGGGTAGCTATGAAAAAGCCAACCGGTTTTTCAATCAATTCACCGATAATTATATGCTGGAACTGGAGCATTTACTGGCTATTACTTACCTGGAGCAGGGCCGGATCGCCGCCCGCAAGGGTATGGAAACAACCGCTCGTGACTATTTTAAAAAGGTTCTGGAGATCGGCAACCAAACCTATCCCATGGCTCAGGCCCGGGAGTATTTGAAAAAATCCGAATAACCTACATTATTCCTGAAATATAAAAATCGTAATCCCGATAGTTTCCAATGGAACATCCGGCTCGTGACGAAGGAAACGTATTGGCGTAAAGCGGGCATTATTCATATTTTTATGAATTATTCAGGTTAAAAAATTATTTATTATTGTTCATTTTACCATTATATTCTTATCTTAATTCTTGTTATTTATGAAAATTAGAAAAGAGGGGCCAATGAGATTTACGGGTATCATCGGAATTCTGACTATATTACTTATATCATTCTTGATGTCAAATAACAGACGAAAGATCAAACCGCGGATCATTGTATGGGGACTGGGCTTGCAGATTCTCTTTGCAGCTATTATTCTGGGAAAGAACATCCTCTCCTTCGCAGCGATGTTTTTATTCCTGATGATGATCATAATCTATCTGTTCAAAGACACTATCAATGCCGGACAAACCCGGCAAAAGCAACTATTGCGTACGGCAATGATAATTTTAGGCAGCGCCGGGATTACTTTTCTGCTTTACTTTAGCGCCGGTTCTATTGTCATCGGCTGGATTTTTTGGATACTGGCCCTGGCCACACTGATTAAAATGCTGTTGAAGCAACCTAAATACCAGGTATTCCTTTCCTCTGCCCTGCTCATGTCAGGCTTTGCTTTTATTATTAAAAATCAATTAACCGGCAGCGATATTTTCGCCACCCTGAGCCTCAAAGTCGAAAAATTTCTGCACCTCTCGATTCTTGGCGCCGAATATCTCTTTGGCAATCTGGCCCTGCGGGAATATTTTTTCACCGATAGTTCCACCTGGCCGGGATTTGGATTTCAGTTTGCTTTTAGTGTCCTGCCGGTGATAATCTTTTTTGCGTCTTTTATGGCGGTGCTTTATCACCTGGGCGTAATGCAGAAGGTCATTTCTGCCATGGCGCATTTCATGCAGTGGACCATGGGCACCAGTGGCGCGGAAACTCTCAGTTGCTCGGCTAATATATTTGTCGGGCAAACCGAAGCGCCTCTACTGATCAAACCTTTTGTACCGGAAATGACCAAATCAGAACTTATGACCATTATGGTGGGTGGATTCGCCACTATTGCCGGTGGAGTTCTGGCCGGTTATATTGCCCTGGGAATTGATGCCGGCCATTTGATTGCAGCCTCGGTAATGTCCGCTCCCGCCGCGATTGTTGTAGCGAAAATTATCTTTCCGGAAACAGAACATCCCAAAACCGCCGGTGATGTGAAAATACCGGAAAATATTGTCAAGACTTCCAATGTTTTGGACGCAGCCACCAGCGGTGTTACCGACGGACTGAAACTGGCCGCCAATGTGGGCGCCATGTTGATCGCCTTTGTTTCTCTGATCGGCCTTGTGGATGTCATGCTCTCTTATGCAGACCAGTTAATTGACGGAAAATTGCTTAACGGCACTTATGTCCAATACAGCGTCCTCTCCAATGTTTCACCCATCAAAGGTGAATTCGCTGGTATTTTTCCCGGCAGTTTAAAAACACTGTTCGGAACTTTGCTGCGGCCCTTAGCCTGGTTAATGGGCGTCAGCTGGCAATATGCCGGTGAAGTTGGAAACTTACTGGGCATGAAACTGACCCTGACGGAATTTGTCGCTTATGGTTCCCTGGCGGAACTGATCGCCAACAATGCCCTGGATGAAAAAGCAATCCTGATCTCCACTTACGCACTCTGCGGCTTTGCTAATTTTGCCTCCATCGGTATTCAGATCGGCGGGATCAGCGCCATTGCACCGGGTCGGCGAAAAGACCTTTCCAAAGTCGCTGTCAAAGCCATGTTCGGCGGCGCTTTTGCCTCCTGGCTGACAGCCTCAATTGCAGGAATTCTACTATAACAACAATAAAAGGAGAATCAAATGAAATTAATATTATTAGGGCCTCCCGGCGTTGGTAAAGGAACCCAGGCACAGTTTATATGTAAAGAATTTGATGCGGTGCAGATATCCACCGGCGACATGCTGCGCGCCGAGATTAAAGCGGGAACCGATTTGGGCAAAAAAGCCGAAACCATCATTGGCAAAGGTGAACTGGTTCCTGATAATATTATTTTGGGAATGGTGGAAAACAGGTTGTTTGGTAAAAATCCTCCCAAAAACTATATACTTGACGGATTTCCGCGGACGATACCCCAGGCGGAGGGTCTGGATGACCTCTATGAGCAGCATAAAGAAGCTCTGGATTTGGTACTGTTGCTGGATGCGCCGGAATCCCTGATCATTGAACGTCTGGCCGCGCGCCGGAGTTGCAAAAACTGCAACCAGGTCTATCACCTGGCAACCATGCCACCTAAAAAGGAAAATGTTTGTGATAAATGTGGCGGCCCTCTCTTTCAACGGGAAGATGACAAACCTGAGACCATTCAGCAGCGCTTAAAAGTTTATAAAAAACAAACCCAACCGCTGGCATCCTTTTATAAGGATAAAGGCCTGCTTAAAACTGTTGATTCTACCGGTTCACCGTCCGAAGTACATGAAAAAGTAACCGCAATTTTAAAAGGATAAATTGTGCTGACTTTGGGTGTGACAGGCGGTTTAGGTTCGGGAAAATCCACGGTCTGTCATTTTTTTGAACAACTGGGTGCGGAGATTTTTGACGCCGATAAAGAGGCCAAAAAAATTCTCTTTTCCGATGATAGGGTGCGGGAAAAATTAGTGCGTCAATTTGGCTCCGTCATCCTGAAAAATCAGGAAATCGATAAAGCAGCGCTCAGCAAAATTGTTTTCCATAATCACGAAAATCAACAGTTCCTCAATAAAACCTTACATCCACTGGTGACGGAAAGTTTTTTACGAAAAAAAAACGCAGTCACCAAAGACCTTTACATCATGGACGCCGCCCTGCTTTTTGAAGCGAAATTGCAGCAGCATTTTGACAAAACCCTGCTGATCTATGCTGACCGCGATATTCGCATGAAACGCGCATTGCAACGGGGCAATCTCTCAAAGCACCAGATCATTGACAGAATGAATTTGCAGATGAGTGAAGAAAATAAAAAAAAGCTGGCGGACATTGTTATTACCAACAATGGCAGTATCCGGGAACTAAAAAATAAAATTACTGTATTATATAAAAATCTTGTGTAATTTTTCATGTGCCGTAGAAAAATTTTATACAATACAACTATGACAAACAGTCAAACCATATATTTTCATTTTAAGACAATCCTGTTTATTTTTTCGATTATTCTGGGTTGTTTGAAGGCTGTTTTCGCGGATGAAGCCACCAGGATTGACAGCCTGGTCATCGCAGGCATAACCAGCAATGATCAGATTGTTGATCACGAACCTCACTTCCGGTGGACTTTTACCCAGGCTGTTGATCAATACGACCTCACGATGGAATTATATCAAAAAACCGGCACCGGAGATTCACTGATATGGTCCCGCAATATTCCTGATTATCAAAAAACAGAATACAAACTGGTAACTCCCCGTCTTTTATCTGACGGTATCTCTTACCGCTTTCGGCTAATGGCTGAGAACCGGGATGTAAAGAGTGAAGCTGGTTTGGATTTTACCATGAATTCCCCGCCCGCCATAGCCAAAATAAAAACGCCTGGCGAAACAATTTTTGAAAATGATACGCTTAGCCTGGCCATTCAACCGGGTAAAGACCGTGAAATCACCACAGAATCGCTTACTTATGAAGTAAAAATAACCGACCTTTCCAACCGGTCAGCAACCCTGATCGATACCCTGGTTTCAGCTCAGGACAGTTTGCTGATCATTGACGGTGGTGTTTTGCCGGAAAACCATAAGTTCAGGTTGTATCTGCGCAGTTTTGACGGTGTGGAATATTCCGGCTGGGAAGACCAGTTTGTTTTTTTTATGAATCGCAAGGATGAACCGCCCTTACCTTTTGATCTGATGAACAAGGGAAAGACAGAAATATTCACCGAAAAAGTGCGGCTGAAATGGCAGGCCGCTACCGACCCGGAATATCGAATGGGCGGAAAAATTCGCAATTACAAAATAATGATCTCTCCTTATGAAGATTTTTCCTTAATACATGAAAGCGAAACCCTGCCCGGTGACACAATCCAATATACACCCGAAAAATCGGAAAACCACCGCCGCTACTACTGGAAAGTTATCGCCATTGATTCCGACTCAATGGCCACAGCCAGCGCGCAAACCGGAATTTATTATCTCAACCGCCACAATCAGCCGCCACCACCGGCCAAAATTATCACACCGCGAAACAATACGGTCCTGAAACCGTCCGATATGCTGGTCTGGCGGCAGCAGCCGGACAAAGACCGCTGGGACAAATTATCCTATCAGGTGCAATTACTAAAAGCCGACAACCTGCTGGCTTCCTATACTCTGGCCGGCGCAAAACTGGACAGCGCCCGGAAAGGATACTTTCGGCATATCAATGTCTCCTATGACAATCGTGTTCGATTGCAACTCTCCTCATTGACCGGGAATAAAAATTTAACGGAAGGGGAATCCTATGGCATCGCCATTATAACCCGGGACAATTGGCAGGGCAAAAATCAGACAGCGCCGGAAAACGCCACCTTTATTTTTGATGACGGCCGTAATACTCCACCCCTGGCGCCCACCGCGGGATTCCGCCCCGATTCAATGATCATTCGGACGGCCCGGCCTCATCTTTCCTGGAATTCCGCCGAAGACCCCGACATTAACGACCGGTTAAAATATGAGGTAATGATCAGCACTGATCCGGAATTTCAAACCACCCGTCTTCAGCAGGAGATCACCCAATATGATGACACCTTTATCAAAGTCAGTTCAAACCTGATGGAAAACAAACAATATTTCTGGAAAGTCCGTTCCCTGGACCTGGAAGAAAGCAAATCAGACTGGTCTGAAATCAATACTTTCTGGGTAAACGCCATCAATGAGGCGCCACTGGGCCCGGTGAAATTACTCTACCCAAAAAACTATACCGAGTTCAACAGCGAGTCTGTTTTCTGGTGGCAACGGACAACCGACCCGGACCCGGGCGACCGCGTCAAATACCGCCTGGAAATGGCCACTGACAAAAACTTTAATAATAAAATCTATTCCTATCTCATTCCCGCACTGAACCCGAAAATCCACTGGCCCCTTGAAGATGAAGAGAAACCCGAAAATGCAGTGGGCATTTATATTAATGAACATTCCGAGGTTTACAAACTGATCGACAATCGCATGTATTACTGGCGGGTGACTGCCGTGGATAACAATTCTCTCAACAGCATTCACCAGTTCTCTTATCCCCGCGTTGTTTTTAATGAATTCAATGACCCACCGGATATTCCCGGCGGTTTTAATCCCGGCGGCGGACGCATTGTTCGTACCGATAGACCGAAAATTCGATGGCAGCATTCTGTGGATCCGGATTTTGCGGATTTGACCTCAACGCTCTCTTACCAGGTAAACTTATCCCAGCACCCCGATTTTCCGGAAGAAGAATCTGCAATTTATCATTCTGGTGTGGGGAATAATTTTTGTAAGGTACAGGATGAACTGGCGGAAAACAGCAAGTATTATTTCCGGGTCAATGCCTTTGATGACCAGGGAGGTAATTCCGGCTGGTCCGTGGCAGATTCTTTTTATGTGAACAATGTTTTGGAGCCGCCCACAAGGGTCAGGAATATGATCCCCAGAGATTCAATTCAACTGGAAACCGATTCGCCGGTCATTAGCTGGACACACAGCCATGATCCGGATCCGGATTTTTCAACCCGGCAACTTCACTACGTCATTAAATATGTTCCTACCCACTGGATCGGGACCAATAAGGAAAAGCAGCACACCAAAACCCTGCGCACACAAAAAGGTGAAAATTCGATCAAACTAACCGGACTTAAAGAAAATCATCGCTACACCTATTGGATCCAGGCAGTTGACCAGCATGGCAAAAAATCCCCCTGGACCTCTCCTACCGGTTTTTCCATTAACATGAAAAATGAAAAGCCGGGACGCTTTCACCTGATCTATCCCCATCATCACGCCGACAGTGTGCGTACTGACATGGAATTTATCTGGAAAAACAGTCACGATCCGGACCCCGGGGATGTCATTACCTATGATCTGTATTACACCAGTGACAGTACCTTTTCCGCTGATATTCAAAAAATTACAATCTATGCCACCAATGAAGACTCAATGGTTTACGATCCCCCGATGCCTCTGAAGCGGGCCACCAAATATTTTTGGAAAGTTTCCGCCGAAGATAAAAGCGGGGAACTAATTTGGGGCTCCAATACCGGCAGCGCTCCTTTTGTATTTACCACTGTCGGCTATAAAAATACCTTAAGTTCCAAAGTCGATCGTTATGTGCTCCATGACAACCGGCCCAACCCCTTTTATTCCTCCACCACGATTCGCTATGATGTGAAAGAATACGGCAATGTTAAAATTGCCATATATAATGTATTAGGTGAAAGGGTCAAAACCCTGGTGAACCGCAACCATGCAGCCGGCCAATATACTTTGGAATGGAATGGCACTGATGACAGTGGCAGCCAGGTGCCCGGCGGCATGTATCTCTGCCGTATGATCGCCAAAGGGTTTGTCAGCAATAAAAAAATGCTTTTATTGCGATAAAGCATTTATTATTACGCATCATTTTTAATAAATTATCCGTTCTTTATAATTATTTATTACAGGAGAAAAAATGAGAATTATTATACAGAGTAATGCGGAAAAAGTGGGACAATGGGTCGCCAATTATGTGGTTGATAAAATCAATGCCTCCAACCCCACCAAAGAAAATCCTTTCGTACTGGGCCTGCCCACAGGCTCTACTCCAATTCCCATCTACAAAGAGATCATTAATCTTCATAATGCTGGTAAAGTGAGTTTTAAAAATATAATCACTTTCAATATGGATGAATATGTGGGAATTCCCGAAATGCATCCGGAAAGTTACCATCACTTTATGAAAACCAATCTCTTTGACCATATTGATATTCCCAAAGAAAACATCAATATTCTTAATGGTAATGCCAAAGACCCGGAAGAGGAATGCCGGAATTACGAAGCCAAAATAGAAGCCGCCGGCGGTATTGATCTTTTTCTCGGCGGAATTGGCCCCGACGGGCATATTGCTTTCAATGAGCCCGGTTCTTCCCTCACTTCCCGCACCCGCATGAAAACTTTGACCCACGACACTATTGTTGCCAACTCCCGCTTTTTTGATAATGATATCAATAAAGTCCCCAAAACCGCACTCACTGTTGGCGTGGGAACCGTGATGGATGCAAGGGAGGTGCTGATCATCGTCACCGGTTACAATAAGTCCCGGGCGCTACAGCAGGTCGTAGAAGAAGGGATCAGCCATATGTGGACGGTGTCCGCGCTGCAGATGCACCCGAAAGGCATCATTGTTTGCGACGATGAGGCTACCATGGATTTGAAAGTCGGCACGGTGAAATATTTTAAGGATATTGAACAGCAGGAGATGCTGTAAAGCAATTCTATACCATACCGGTCAACGGAAAGGTATAACTATAATGAAATCAATTAGCAGATTAACAATCTCCGGAGTTTTATGAATTCCGGGGATTTTTTATACCATTCTTTTCAATAATGCGATGGTGTCAAAAGTTCTAATTTATTTTTATTAAAAAGTTTTTGACATCAGAAATATAGTTTTTTTAATACCTTACTGCCATTTTATGTTTAGAATGTTTCTCTTCAGCTGAATTTTAGTTTTCAAAATTCCTTTTACAGGTTTAAATTTTTTTATTAATTAAGAGGAAAAAATCAAACAGGAGGGTTCCTTTTATGTTAAAAAGATTCGTTTTAGTGGTAATTATTATGGCTCTTAGTTGCCCGGCTATTTTTTCAAAGACATTTACCAGAAAGGCAATTTATAAAAAACCGGAAACAATAAAACCTGCTTATATAAAAGCCTCGGAAATTGAAACCGCAGAAGTCACCATCAAGATTGAAAAGCTTTCCGGAAAATACAGTAGAATATATATTTATGCCGTTCCGAAAGAAGGGGATGAATTCAAATTGTCAACTTACTCTGCAGGCTGGGAAATACCGCTCCATAAATGGGTTAGTACCGCTGACCTGGAAAAATATGACGGGTTTAAATTTTATGTCAATGCTGACAAAGGTGGTGAATCATTATATGAAGCAGAACTAAAACTGACTTTTGAGGGCAAAACAATAATGGAAGCCCCCGTCAAAAAACCCATCGAAGTTAACCCCCAAGGTGGTGTTTCACCGGCCTATTTTCCCCTGGAAGATATTGAGGGAGCTAATTATATTACGCTTGGACCGGAAAGTGGCCGGCATGGAAAAATTGTGGTATTTGCATTCAATAAAAAAACCGGGGATAAAAAAATAATCAAAACAGTAGAACCCAAATGGAACAATACCTATTTAGACAAACTCATTGATGAAATTAACAGAAAAAAATACACACATCTTGGTGTTACACTGGAAAAAACATCTGACTCATTTTCCTTTGAAAAGACAAAATATACTGTGACAGTAAAATCATTATCACAAAAAGATCTGGAAAAGCGGGAAGCTATTGTAGAAAATTACCAAAAAACGAATTATTATATTTTTGTGATCAATCTACTGGGTGGATTATTATTTATGAAATTAATTTATCCATTGTTTGCAAATGTAATTGTCAGATTTAAATTTTTATTTTGGAATACCCGCCGGGTAATAACAGGTGTTGTACTTCTTCTTTGGGCTGGCGTCGTATATCTCCTGACTTTAACGCCATTAATTCCGCACCATATTTATTATGCTGCCATTACCTGGGCGTGGGGCGGTGTTCCGCTAATATTTTCTGTTGCAATTCCAATTGCAGTTGATGCAAAATATAATTTATGTAAAAATTGCGGTTATTATGGAAAAATGGATTTTATTGATTATGATATGAGTGAGACGACTCGAGAATATTCGGCAACTGATGGGTTTTCCACCTATGACGCCGGACATGAAACAGATACGACTTTCACTGACTATCGCGGGTGTCCCAAATGTGGGAACGAAATCAGTGCGAGCACAACCGTGACGACCGGTACTGGCAGACAGTCTTTATTCAAAAAAAATGGAAAAGTCTATAGAAGAAATAGTGGTAATATTTTTGGTTCAATATTGATCACATTTCTTAATCCCTATACCTGGTATTTAATCTATCGAAAAATAAGACTATTGAAATAATATTCATTTAAAAGTAGTGTTGTAAATTGTAAATGCATACCCTAACTGCATTATTCATAAAAATATGAACAATGCCTGTTTCGCGCCGATATATTTCCTTCCGTCAAAAGCCGGATGTGCCAGCGGAAACTATCGGGATTAACCTGAATATCCAAAAAAGTGCTCCATCCGGGCTGGCGCTGAAGCAACAGTTTCAGTAATAACCCGCGCCCATGGCATGAGAAAATCCAGGCACCCAAAGGAAGCCGAAAAAATTTACAAATGAGCTTTGCCTCTATTGCGTGCAATGTGAAAAAAAATTTATATGGTATTTTTCACTCGTTCCCAAATTGAATTTGGGAACGCAACCTCCCGAAGCTTCGGAACTGGCCCCCAGTCCCCAGCCCCCAGCCCCCAGCACCTAGCACCCAGCACCAAGAAACCCCGCCTTCATCCTTCGGATTTCCCTTTTCGCTCTACAAACTACGCAGGACAAGACGCCGGGCAGGCAGCACCTAGCAACCAGCGACCAGAAACCAGCACAACCCTTTGCAAGGTTTCCATTCGCAGCTTGGTTGCGTGGTAATCCTTTGGAAGGTTTTATTTTAATTTATTTTCAAATCAGAAGTGCCTTGGTATACGTGAATCACTTGTTTCCTTCCAACACAAATATCACTCGCACCCCGGCAACGCTAAGTACAGGATTTACATTACAGTATAACTCAAGTCCAGCTCCCAACTCCCGAATCGGTGTGAACATTACCTGCCCATTTAGGGTTAATCCGATCGAGGTGTAGCTGTCCCACTCATCTCGCTCATGGTCAAACCGATCCAACCCCCACACAATAGCCGGTCCCACTGCTACAGCAAGACGTCCCCACCTATTTGCTATCGTCATTCCCTGCCCAACATTGATCGAGTTAACATGAGTTGCAGTCCCGCTGATTGTAAAGTCTGTACTTCTCTGAAACCCAACCTGCCAAGTATACTTACGTCCGAAGTATGCTGTAACACCGACGCCCAAGTCAAGGGGGATATCGACAAACCCAATACCCGCAGAAAACCATCCACTATCATGCTCAGTGGAGACAGAATCAACTTGCTGAGCCTGTACACTCAAAGGAATGAAGAAAAGAAGCGTTATAGCAACTGTGGTGTTAAGTTTGTTTACTGCTGCTTCATACAGAGATTCAAGTAGATTATGAATATCATGACCTACTGTATACACTATTTCTCCATGTTTTTATGTAGCCAAACTTATATTAGCCTGCTTGAAATTTAATCTTGTGCTTAAAATTGCCATTTTCTGATCCCTCTGCTTTAGACTTTTTATTTTAAGTCTTCAAAACACGAATATCAAGAAAAACCTAGACTATTCACTCGTTCCCAAATTGAATTTGGGAACGCAACCTCCCGAAGCTTCGGAACTGGCCCCCAGTCCCCAGTCCCCAGTCCCCAGCACCCAGCGACCAGAAACCAGCACAACCCTTTGCAAGGTTTCCATTCGTAGGATGTTTGTCTGGGTATCTTTCTTCTATCTATCAGACAAACTCCTATAGCAAAAGTAAAAACATCTGATTTCACAAAACGCTTTTGTCTGATTTACATAGCTTACCATTAAGCGCGAACTTTATAACAAGTTACGCAACAAATTTATTTCCGGTATATTAATGAAAGTAGTAATCGCAGACGACTCAAAAGTATTAATTGACCATTTATCAGAAAATCTGGTGGATATCGGTGGTGTTAACATCATCGGCGAGGCTGAGGATACCGATGGCGCAATTGCTATGATCCTGTCTAAAAAACCCGATGTGGCGATTGTTGATATCAAGATGCCGGGTGATGGCGGCATTCATGTACTGGAAGAAGTCAAAAAATCCAATCCTAACATAAAAGTGATCATATTTACCAATTATCCCTATCACCAATATCGGGAAAAAGCCTATGAAAAAGGGGCTGATTATTTTTTTGATAAATCTGGTGAAATGAAGAAAATGCTGGACACGATCAAAGCATTAAAAGATAAAGAGAATTAATATTAATCGGGCGGAGGAATGAAATGCTCGTCAAAGTAAAAGATTTTCAAGATTTTTTGAACAGTTGCAAAGAAAAGATGCCCCAGGGCCTCAGCCAGGTAATTGTTCCCGTCAAACCGCTGGAAGACAAAGACCACAAGTATTTTGTTGAAATCGGCAAAGCGGATGATGTGGTCCTCAATAGTTACCGGACGGTAGAGCCGCTGCGAATGTTGTTTTATCAACCCCGTGTGCAGGTATATCCCTACGACAAAAAACCGGCGAAACGGCTGATTGTCGGGGTTAAAGGCTGTGATTTGAATTCCCTGCGCCTGGTGGACAAAGCGCTGGTTAATGAGGATTTTATTGATCCTGATTACAAGTACTGGCGGGACAATAGTTATATCATCAGCACTGATTGCCGGGAATATGGGGAATCCTGCCACTGTACCGTCTTAGAAGGCCAGCCCTGGGCGGAAAAAGGCTATGATATTAATATGGCCCGGGTGGAAGATTATTACCTGCTGGATACCGGCAGTGAAAAAGGCGAGGAACTGCTGGCCATTCTCAAAAAACATGTGACCATTGAACCGGCTTCGGAACGCTTAAAAGAATTGCGCTCTTCACAACGGGAAGCCATGAAACAAAAAGTGGCTGATCAGAACAAAGCCTTTGACCTGCAAAATTACAAGGAACTGCGCCAATACCCCATGGAATTATGGAAAAAGGAATCGAAAGATTGTATCGGTTGCGGCGCCTGCACCAATAGTTGCTGCACCTGTTACTGCATCATTGTCAATGATGAGACCAAAGCTGAAAAATTCACAAAAGTCCGGTCAACAGATTCCTGTCAAATCAACGGCTACGCCATGGTGGCTGGTGGTGACACACCGCGTCCCCACATGTATCAGCGCTTTCGCAATCGTTATCTGTGTAAGTTTGATTACATGAAAAAGCAGTTCGAATTACTGGGCTGCCAGGGTTGCGGCCGTTGTATTGATGCCTGTGTGGCGGAAATTGATATTCGTGAAGTGATCAAGAATCTGGCGTCAGCAGGGTAAGGTAATGTTGTCCGCGAATATTTCATGGCCAGAAAACACCGCGCCCCTATGCGTATTTACGGATTAAAAAAATTTAGGAGATATAAATGTCTGAAAAAAATCCTTTTAAAACCATTGCTGCA
>CAZCHS010000007.1:29562-68994 GCA_964498725.1 uncultured bacterium
AAAAATTTAGGAGATATAAATGTCTGAAAAAAATCCTTTTAAAACCATTGCTGCAAAAGTCACAAAAGTTGTGGAGGAATCCCCGCTGATCCGCACGCTGCGGGTTGATCCGGAAGAGGAGTTCAAATTCCTCACCGGCCAGTTTGCTGAAGTCAGTGTGCCGGATATTGGCGAAGGTCCTTTCACGCCGTCATCTTCACAATTTGATGACGAGGTTTTGGAATTCACTATTATGAAAGCCGGTTTTGTGACAGAGCATATTCATAAAATCAAGGTGGGAGACCGGGTTGGCCTGCGCGGCCCTTTTGGCACCAATTATCCCATTGATGACTGGCATGGAAAAGATGTTTTGATCATGGGTGGCGGAGTTGGATTAGCGCCGACACGGTCATTATTTCTCTCCCTGGTTCACCAGGTGGATAAGTACAAGAGTATTACCTTTCTGACCGGCGCCCGTACACCCGGTGATATGATTTTTAAGGACGCCATTGAGGAATGGAAAAAAATCGATAAGGTCAATATTATTTCTGCTGTGGACAAAGTTCCCGAAGGGGAAGAGTGGTGCGGTGAGACCTGCCTAATCACCAAATTGCTGGATAAAATTGATATTGATCCCAAAGATAATCCCGCTGTGGTTTGCGGTCCGCCGATCATGATGAAATTCGGCACCATGGACCTGTTGAAATACGGCTATGCGGACAAGGACATCTATCTTTCCATGGAAAAGAAAATGTATTGCGGGCACGGCCAGTGTCGTCATTGCGTAATGGGTAAATATTATGCCTGCAAAGACGGGGCTGTGTTCACTTACGATAAAATTAAAAACGAGGAGAATATCTGGGAATGAAAAAATTATTGATTGATATTCCTGAATTAATGAAAGCAAATCTCTCTGCTGAAGAGATAAAATGTGAGTATTTTTACCATCGTGAAAATGCCGGCGGCTTATCTCTGATGGAAGTGGCGGAATTTGCTGTTTATTGTCGTCAATGCAAAGAGGCTTTTTGTGTGACGGTCTGTCCCAAAGATGCCCTGGAGCATCGTGACGACGGTCTGATTGTCAAACACAATATGCGCTGTGTGGGCTGCAAAAGCTGTACGCTGGCCTGTCCTTTCGGCACTATTTTTCCGGAAGTGATGAATTATATTACATCTAAATGTGATCTCTGCCTGAAAAAACTTGAAAAAGATCCGGATTACATACCGCTCTGTGTTTCTTCGACACCGGAAAAAATTCTGGAAATGCGGGAGATTGAAGCGGAAAATCCCAGGGAGTCCCTCTTCTTCTACGGCGATCACATCGCGATCAAAGCCAATGACTGGAGATATAAGGAGGACAAAAGATGATACTGAAAGATTTATTTTATCTCTTTGTGTTCCCAGGATTTTTATTTGTAGCTGTGCTGGGTCTGCTGGTGGGATGGGTTGACCGTAAAGTCAGCGCCCGGTTCCAGTTTCGTGTGGGGCCGCCGCTCTTTCAGAATTTCAATGATTTTTTTAAACTGCTGGGTAAGCAAACCATTATTGTGAAAGATAGTGTAAAATCCCTGTTTATTGCCGCGCCCCTGGTGGCATTTGGCACCCTTTGCCTGATATCGACAATGCTGGGTATGGCGCTCTTTTTTAACAGTGGCTATCATGGTGATCTACTGGTGATCATGTACCTGATGATGGTTTTTTCTGTCATGTTGGTATTAGGCGGTATAGCTACCGGAAACGTTTTTGCCAGTATCGGCGCCGGCCGTGAAGTGAAATTATTGCTGGCAGATGAGTTGGTTTTCATTTTTGTCTGTTTGATCCCAATCGTCAAAGCCGGCTATTCAATCAATCTGGAGGAAATAATCGCGGCCCAAAGCGACGGTGTATTTATCGGCTCTGTTTCGGGGGTGATCGGATTCCTGGCCGGATTGCTCTGTATTCAGGCGAAAATGGCCCTGCGGCCTTTTGATATTGCCGAAGCGGAAACCGAGATTGTGGAAGGTCCTTTGATGGAATATTCCGGCCCTTTGCTGGCCTTTTGGAAGCTGAATCAGCATATCATGTATGTGGCCTATCCAATGGTCCTGATCATCCTATTTATGGGTGGATTTAATTTGCAGGGTCTCGGTATTCTCTGGGCGATTCTAAAATATCTCCTCATTGTCGTGCTGATTATCATTATCAAAAATACAAATCCGAGATTACAGATCGATAGCGCCCTGAAATTTTTCTGGCGGATTTTAGCGCCCCTGGCTTTTATCGGGTTAATCTTAGCAGTGTTAGGAGTATAATATGGGTTGGTATAATAAACGCTTATCAAAGTCCTTGTGGGTTTTTCATGTCAGTGGATCGCCCTGTAACAATTGCGATATTGAAATCCTGGATTTGCTGACACCGAAATTTGATGTGGAAAGACTGGGAATAAAATTGGTTGGCTCTATTCGTCATGCCGATGTAATTCTGATGACCGGTGTCATGAACAAGAAAGTTGCGCCAAAGATCAAGCGGCTGTACGCTCAGGCGCCGAAGCCCATCTTTGTTGTGGCGGTGGGCTCTTGTCCCGCTTCCCGGATAAATTTCAAAAAAAGTTACAATATCGTGGAAAAAATTGAAGATGTCATCCCCATTGACATGTACATTCCCGGATGCCCGCCGAAACCCGAGGCCATGATCGAAGGTGTTGCCAAACTTATAGGAGTTTTGAATGGATAAACTAAATAAGTTCATCGAAGATGTGGGTGACAAGATCACCAATAAGATCGATAAAAAACGCAGATTTTATTTTAATGTGAAAAACGAAGACTTGCGGGAAATCGTGGAAATTTTATTTAATGATATAGGCTGCCGCCTGTCAACCGCCACCGGGATGGAAATGGAACACGGGCTGGAGATTTTGTATCATTTTTCCGATGATGAAACCGGGCAGTACTATTGCCCCCGTCTGGTGATCGAAAACAAAGAAAAACCGGAAGCCAATTCCATTGTGCCGATAGTCAAAGGCGCCGAATGGATCGAACGGGAAATTTTTGATTTTTGGGGGGTTAATTTCATCGATCATCCGCGGATGGAACGATTGCTGGCATTACATCACCCGGAAAAGTTGGATAAACCGCTTAGAATGGAGGAGAAGAAATGAGTGGAAACAGAGTACCGGTAGGTCCATTTCACCCCTTACTGGAAGAAGCGGAATATTTTGAATTGACTGTTGACGGCGAAACCGTCGTTGATATTGATATGGAAATCGGCTGGATGCATCGCGGCCATGAATATCTTTCGGAGATGAGCACCTTTACACAATCCATCTACCTGGTGGAGAGAATTTGTGGAATTTGTTCTACCTCGCATCCCCTGGCCTGTGTTCACGCCGTCGAGGATATTGATAATATTGAAATTCCTGACCGGGGGCGGTACATCCGGAGCCTGGTGGGGGAATTGGAAAGAATACATTCGCATCTGTTGTGGCTTGGATTGGCCGGCCATTTTATCGGTTATGATACGGTGTGGATGTGGGCCTGGAAATACCGTGAACCGGTGCTGCAGATGATGGAATTGATTTCCGGTAACAGAAACCATTACGGAATCATGCGGGTTGGCGGTGTCAGCCGCGATGTGGAGCCGGAAAAATTGCCGGAACTGCATAAGCATCTTGATATGATCGAAGAAAAAATGAAAATGATCGCCAAAATCGCCAATGATGATCCGGTGCTGAAAAAACGGCTCAAGGGTGTTGGTGTGCTAACAAAAGAAGATGCGCGAAATTATTGTGCCACCGGCCCCACTTCCCGCGCTTCCGGCGTCCGTGGCGATGTCCGCAAAGATGATCCTACTGATGCCTATGATCTGGTGGACTTCAAGGAAATTGTCCTGCCTAATGGCGATGTCTATGATAAGTTGGTGGTGAGGGTTTTGGAGATCATTGAATCCATAAAAATATGTCGTCAATGCCTGGATAAATTAAAAGTGACCAAAGGCTCTTTCTGGAACAAAGTGGAAAATATATCAGAGGGTGAAGGCTGCGGACGGTATGAAGCGCCACGCGGTGAAGTTTTTCATTACATTCGCAGTGATGGCACCAATCGTCCCATCCGCCATAAAGTACGCGCTCCCAGTTATGTTAACATTCCCACTTATGAAGCCTCCTGCAAAGGCATCTCAATTTCCGACGCCCTGATCACGCTGGCGGCTGTTGACCCGTGCTATTGTTGTACGGAACGCTCCATGAAGATCAAGGATGTCAATAACCGGGAAGTGCCGGACCTGTTGACATTATCCAGAAATAAAACTGAAAAATTACGGAGGGAAATAAATGGCTGATTATACCTTACTTTTGATTGCATTACCTGTAATCGTCGGAATTGTTAATATCTTCCTTCCGGTCATTCTGCGAAAAATATTGAACAGCGCGCTGCTGATCTATCTGCTCTATCCGGTTTATCTGCTCTTTCAAACCACCGGTTGGAATTATGAATTTATGAACACCACTATTTTTGCAGTGGATAGATTATCATTGATGACCCTGGTGTCGATTCAGGTAATTAGTTTGATCATATTCATTTTTCTTTTGAAAAGTCTGGATAAGGCCTATGAAAAAATCTTTATGGTTTTTTATCCGATGACAATTGGTGTCTGTAATGCCGCTGTCATGAGTGTTAATTCCTGGGCGCTGTTGATTGCCTGGGGATTGTCAGGCATCTTCCTTTTTCTCTTTGGATTAGTAGGGAAACAAAAAGGGAATTCTGAATCAGCAGTGAAGACCTTTTTACTGGTGGGCGGAAGTGATGTCTTGCTGATCCTCGGTCTGGTGCTGCTGCGTTATCTGGAATATTCTAATGGCTGGCAATTGTGGAATCTACAGCTGCCGGTGGTGGGAGAATTAGCGCGGGTGGCCTTTATTTGCTTAATGATCGCCTCCTTTGCCAAAGCCGGTGTTTTCCCGTTTCACACCTGGATGCCGGATTACAGTAAAAATACCCTGACGGAAGCTGTGGCTTTTTTGCCGGCGGCCCTGGATAAATTACTGGGTATTTATTTGTTGGCGCGGCTGGTGATCTCAGTATTTGTTTTGAACACCACAATAAATTTAGTGCTCATGTCCATCGGTGCTTTTACCATAATCGCAGCGGTGATGATGGCGCTGATCCAGCATAATGGCAAAAAATTGTTGGGTTATCACGCCGTGAGCCAGGTGGGCTACATGGTATTGGGAATCGGCAGTGGCAATGTGCTGGCTTTTGCCGGTGGTATTTTTCACCTGATCAATAATGTGCTCTATAAAACAGGGCTCTTTCTCTCGATCGGTTCGGTTGAAAAACGGACCGGTACTGCCGATCTGGATGAGATGGGAGGACTGGGGAATAAAATGTTCCTTACTTTTCTGCCAGCGCTGGTGGCTTCCTTGTCCATTTCCGGTATTCCACCCTTTAACGGCTTTTTCTCAAAATGGATGATTTACCAGGGAATTCTGGACTTTGCCAAAGACTTAACACCGGGATTGCAGGTATGGGCGCTGGTTTGCCTGATTCTGGCGGTGTTCGGCAGTGCCCTGACCCTGGCCAGTTTCCTGAAATTTTTACATACGATTTTTCTGGGCAAACCACGGGAAAAATATAAGGATATTAAAGAGGCGCCGGCCAATCAGTGGATAGCAACCATGATCATCGCGTTATTTTGTATCGGGCTGGGACTTTTTGCCGTGAAAATTCCGCTGGAATCCCTGATCTATCCAGCGATGAATGATATGGGTATGGCGACTCCGGACTGGTTTGGGAGTTATAATCCTTTGCTGATCTTCGGCTTGATACTACTGGTCTTTATTCCGGGACTGATCTTTTTTCTGCTGATCAAAAATGTACGCTATGATGAAATTTATCTGGGTGGTATGAAAGCCATTGAAAAATTTCGCGTCAGCGGTACCGGCTGGTATAATGAAGTTCGCAACATGCGTCCGCTCAAGGGCATTTACACGGCGGCGGAAATGAAGATATTTGATCTTTACAGTTGGTTGAAAAATATTGCCAAAGGATTAGGCAAACTTTTGAGTCTGCTGCATTTAGGACAATTGCAATTCTATAATTTGTGGATAATCATCGGTGTAATGGTCTTGTTTTGGATGATAAAATAATGAATAGCCACAGGATACAATGGAATTAGATATGAAGTTTTTTAAACCACGAAATAACCGAAATGAATCGAAAAGCAACTTTCGCTTATTTAGTTTATTTCGTGGTAAAAATCTTTTTGGATCCATTGGTTCTGTGGCCAATAAATAGAGGAATTTCGTTATGATTGAAATTTGGTTAATATTTTTACTTTCGGTGATGATCATTGCTTCCATTGTGGCAATTGAGGTCAAAAATATGTTGTCCGCAATTATTACAATTGGTATTGTGGGACTGGGCACCTCCCTGGCATTTTTGTTTATGCAGGCGCCGGATTTGGCGATTGTTCAGTTCCTGTTTGAGATTTTTGCCATCGTCATTTTGGTGCGCGCTTTTATCAGGCCGGAAAATCATGAAAAAGAAAAGTCCGGGATCAACAAGTTTCTGGTGGTATGCACGGTGGTGGTTCTATTGCTGATCACCTGGTCCAGCCTGGACCTGCTGAAAGCCCTGCCGGCTTTTGGTGAACCGAAGATGGACACCGCACAATATTATGTACAAAATGGTAATGGCGCCCGGGAAACTGGTTCCGCTAATATTGTCACATCAATCATTCTGGATTATCGCGCTTATGATACACTGGGGGAAGTGACAGTGTTGTTTACTGCGATACTCGGTGCGCTGACGATCCTGCGGATCAAGTCCAATAGAGGAAAAGGTGAGGAGGTTACCCATGAATGATCATAAAGGAATGACTATCATTGTCAAAACCATTACACGTATCAGTGTCTGGTTGATTATATTGTATGGTATTTATATTATTTTGCATGGACATCTTACGCCCGGCGGCGGATTTGCTGGCGGTGTTATCATTGCGCTGGCTTTTCTCAATTATCTGCTGGCCTATGGCCGGAATGATACGGAAAAGTGGATCAATATCAGACTGCTTCATGACATGGAATCCGCCAGTGCCATCCTGTTTCTGATTGTTGGGATTCTGGGTATTGCCCTGTCCGGCAGTTTCCTGGCTAACTGGCTTTCAAAAGGAGAGCTGTTTCGTCTTGCCAGTGCCGGTACCATACCCATATTGAATATTATTATTGGCATTAAAGTATGTGCCGGACTCTTTTTCGTTGTCTGGACCTTAGCAATTTTTCATATAGAGGAGGCCGACTGATGATTTTATATGTATTATGTTTTATCTTACTGATGATAGGCCTTTACGGTGTTATTACCAAGCGGGATCTGATCAAGATCATTCTTTCCCTGGCAATCATGGAATACGCGGCCAATTTGTTTCTGATCCTTTTTGCTTACAAAAAAGGCGGTCGCTTTCCGATTTTGGAAGAAGGAAAAGAGATCGTAACCATGGTAGACCCGTTGCCCCAGGCATTGGTTTTGACATCGATTGTGATTGAATTGGGAATCACCGCAATGCTGGTGGCGTTGGCTGTCAGACTTTATCAAAAATACAATACCTTTGATATAACTAAAATTAGGAGGCTGGCAGGATGATCATACCATATCTAATAATTATGCCTTTGCTGGCAGCGTTTCTTATTACATTAATATCCGGGAAAGGGGATACCTGGGGCGTGATTTTCGCGATACTAACAGAAATTACCATGATCCTGTTATCAGTGATTGGCTTTGTGCTGACCCGGGGGAACCCTTTGATTTATAAAACCGGTGGCTGGAACCTACCCTACACCATTGTGCTGGTGCTGGATTCTTTATCAGGATTTATGCTGATCATCGTCCATGTGATCGCGCTTTTCGCGCTGATGTATTCCGTGGCCTATATTCGGCATCTATCCAAAAGCTGGAAATATTACGCGCTTTTTATGTTACTGATTACAGGAATGGACGGCGTTATCCTGACCGGTGACCTGTTCAATCTTTTTGTATTTATGGAAATCGCACTTTTTGCCGCTTATGCGCTTGTGGCTTACGGCAACCGTCCGGAAGAATTCGAGGCATCGTTCAAATACGCGGTCATGGGTTCCATTTCCTCGACCTTGATATTAGTGGGAATCGGCATTACTTACAGTGTTACATCCACCCTCACGCTGGCTAATATCTCTCAGGTTTTGGCGGAACAGCCGCCCCATGTGGTGAATTGGATCGGTGCGATTTTTCTGGTGGGTTTCGGACTGAAAGCCGCGGTTATGCCCTTTCATGCCTGGCTGCCTGACGCACATTCCTCTGCGCCGGCGCCGATTTCCTCAATGTTGTCAGGTGTGTTGATCAAAGCGCTGGGAGTCTATGTTCTGATTCGACTGGTTTTTAATGTCTTTGGATTCAATCCTTTGTTTTCAAGGGTATTCCTGGCGCTGGGAACCTTGTCAATCATTGCGGCTTCTTTGCTGGCCATCAGTCAGTGGGACATGAAGCGGTTGTTGGCTTATTCATCCATCAGTCAGATCGGCTTCATTCTGATTGCCCTGGGAATTGGCACACGAATGGCGATTTTTGGCGCCTTGTTTCATGTGCTCAATCATGCGATTTTTAAGGGGTTGTTATTCCTTAATGCCGGTTCCGTGGAAATGTGTCTTGGCACCCGTGATCTGAACAAAATGGGCCGGTTGGGAAAAGTTTTGCCGGTAACCACCGGTACCTCTATGATCGGGACATTATCGGTTTCCGGACTGCCGCCCTTCAATGGTTTTTTTAGTAAAGTGATCATTATCATCGCGGCCATTGAGGCCGGTTTCTTCTCAACTGCCGGTGTTGCAGTAGTGGGTAGTATTCTGACCCTGGGCTACTTTATGAAATTTCAACGCTACGGGTTTTATGGAGAAAAGGTCATTGAGAAAGTGGCTCACAAACCCGGCCTGGGCATGCGTACAGCCATGATCTGCCTGGCGATTCTCTGTTTGGTAACCAGTTTACTGGTGGTTCCGCAGTTTCGTGAGATGATCATGGACCCGGTCATCGATGTTGTTGTTAATCAAGCAAATTATATAGAAATGGTAATGGGGAGGTAATTAATGTCTCTAAAAACAAAAAGCAGAATCATTGTATTTTTTCTGGCCCTGATCTGTTACCTGGCACTGACCAGTTTTACAGATTACCAGGAAATCATCGCCGGTGTGATCATTGCCTTGCTGGTGACGCTGCTGGCGGGACAATTCCTGTTGAAAACCGGCGGCCGCAAAAATATCTTCCTCAGGATCATCAAAGCGATCGAATATCTCTTCAGGTTTATTTGGGAAATGACCAAGGCCAATGTGCATGTGGCTTACCTGGTGCTCCATCCGAATCTTCCGATCAAACCGGGCATCGTCAAGATCAAAACCCAACTGACCCATGATTCCGCGATCACGGTTCTGGCGAATTCCATTACATTGACGCCGGGAACTCTGACAGTGGATTACAATGAAAAGACCAGGGAACTCTATATTCACTGGATCGATGTTGCGTCAGTAGATGAAGATAAGGACACAAAAATAATCGGCGCACGGTTCGAAAGCTTATTAAAGGAGGTGTTTGAATGAAAACGCTACGTTGGATAATCGGCACGATCATAATTCTGGCTTTGATTTATCTGAATTTCCGGGTTTTCGAATTATCACTGATCGTTAAACTAATCAATGTGATACTCTTTTGTTCACTGTTTGTATTGTACCGCGTCATTGTGGGGCCGTCACCGGCCGACCGCATTGTGGCGGTGGATATTCTTGGTGTGCTGATCATCGGCTTGTTGGCCCTGACAGGGCTTTGGTACGATCAGTCTTTTTTCATGGACATCGGCTTGATCTGGGCGTTGATGAGTTTTATTGCTTCGCTGGCTTTTTCAAAAATACTGGAAGGGAGGTCATTAGATGATTGAAAATATTGGTTACGGATTTATTATTTTCGGAATCCTGTTTGACTTTTTCGGTGTCCTGGGACTGGTGCGGCTACCGGATGTTTATAACCGGTTGCAGGCCGCAACCAAATGTGTGACTTTTGGTTCCGCCGGAATTTTATTCGGAACATTCCTGATCAGGGGTTTTAGTTCCTTTGGATTCAAAGCTTTGCTGGGAATTGCCTTCATATTTTTGACATCCCCGGTGGCCGCCCATGTGATTGCCCGGGCCGCCCATCGCAGTAAAATTGCTTTGGCGGAGAATACCACAGTTGATCGCTATGAAGAAGATAAAGAAGGAAACGCTTAGACACCTGCTAAACCCACGGATCATTATAAATGTAATCGTGGAAATAGCGGGAAAAATAGAAGGAATTTAATATGATTTGGCCAAAAATTAGAGAAGTGAAAGAAGCGCTGACCTCATTTTTCACAAAGCCCTATACCACCGGGTTTCCGGCCCAACCCTATGCCGGGGATGAAGGGTATCGCGGGTTTCCGGAATACCATGAAGAGGATTGTATTGGCTGCGGCGCCTGTGCCCAGGTTTGCCCTTCCACAGCAATTGAGATGAATGATGATGTCAAGGCTCTGAAACGGACGCTGACGATCGATTATTTCTCCTGTATTAATTGCGGGCAATGTGTGGAAAATTGCACCACGGAAAAAGGAATTGAGAATAAGCATAGCTTATACTCTTTTTCTACTCAGGACAAGCAAGATGAGGCGCATTTTAATGCCGTGGAAAAGGAACTGGTTCTGTGTGAAACTTGCGGTAAAATTATCGGATGCCGGGACCATCTGCTTTTTATCAAGCGGCAGCTGGGGCCAAAGGCTTTTTCTCATCCAAATTTTCTACTGGAAACCCAGCGGCAATTTATGTCTGTGCCGGCTTCCGGGCCCAAAGAAAAATTGCGACGGGAAGATTACATCAAGGAAGTGTGTCCGAAGTGTCGTCATAAAATCGTTGTAAAAGATGAGTTTTAATCAGTTACAAAAAATAGTGGAAAAATATCAAACGGATAAAATAGTCGTGGTCGGACTGGGAAATCATTTCTGTTCCGATGACCGGGCCGGACTGGTGCTGTTTGAAAAATTAAAGAAGATGCCGCAATTGCAGGATGTTTTTTTTCTGGAAGTCGGCTGCAATCCGGAAAACTACCTGGCAGTTATTATTGATAAAAATCCTGATTTGATACTATTTGTCGATGCCGCTGAAAATAAAACAAATCCCGAAGGGATAATGCTTTACCGGGCCGATGAATTGGAAGACAAGGAATTCAGCACCCATGCCTATTCCATCGGGTTCATTGAAAAATATATTAAAATGAGTATCAGGGCCGACATTCGTTATCTGGGAATTAATATTAATAATTCCAAACCGGGCAAAAAAATGTCTGAGCAGGTTGTCAACCAAATAAACACCTTTTTGAAATAATGCCAAAGCAAAACCAAAATGATTTGATATTTCCTTTTTTTACCATCGGGTCTCTGCGACTTCGGCTGGCCTGGTTTATTAACCTTCGTTGGTTTTTGATCTTTATCATTTTTACGATTATTGAGATCAGTAATATCAATCATTATGCAATCGGGATCAACCAACTTTATATTTTGACGGCCATTCTGGTGGTTTTAAATCTTTTCTACATTTTCATTGATAAGTATTTTCCCTTTCAAAGGTTTAAACAGGAATTCGTATTTGCCGAAGTGCAGGTAATTCTGGATATTGTCTGCATTTCTTTTATCATCCATTATGTGGGAGGGATCCGTAATCCTTTTTATTTTATTTATATTATCCATATAGTCATCTCCGGAATATTGTTTCAAAGCCTGACACCCTATTTCAATGCCGGCTTCGCAGCGCTTGTGCTAACGATCTGGACGCTGCTGGAATATTATCAGATTGTGCCAATCTATCCCTATGACCTGGAACGGTTGCTCCTATCTGAAATTGTCATTTCATTACTGGCTTTTTACTTTTTGATCTTTTCTATCACCTACATTATTACGGATTTTATTTCCCGGTTTCGTAAAATCAAAAAGATGATTGATCATAAATCAGTCCTGCTTAAGCAAACTATGGAAGAGCGGGATAAGATTTTCCGGTTCACAGCCCATGAACTGAAGTCGCCGTTAACAACATTGCGCAGTATTTTAGCCGTCATTCAAATGCTCACCGATATGCCTCATGAAAAGGACCGCATCAGGGATATGCTCAACCGGGCGGAAAAACGCTCTGACCAGGTATTGGAAATGGTCAAGGACATGATCGAGATTACACACTTCAAACAGGGTAAGGAAAATAAAGCCCGTGAAAAACTCAACTGGGGAAACTGGGTGGAGGACAAGGTTTTTGCTGTGCAGGAATATGCGGAAAGTAAACGGATTGATCTGCAGTTTATCAACAAAACCTTTGAGCGGGAATTTTATGTACCGGTGGATAGTATGAAAAAAATTGTTACCAACCTGATCAATAATGCTATTCGCTATACTCCTGAAGGGGGTCGTGTAGCAGTTACGGCCTTTGTAAATAATAAAGACTATGGCGTGCTTGTCAAAGATACCGGAATCGGCCTCGCAAAAGAAGACAAAGACAAGATCTATGAGGAATTTTTCCGCAGCGCCGAAGCCCGCAAAATGGAAAAAATTGGTACCGGCCTCGGTCTCTCCCTGGTCAAAGAAATTATTGAAAAACTGGGGGGTGAAATATCAGTGGAAAGTGAACAGGGGAAAGGCAGTGAGTTTAAAGTCGTGGTGCCAATTAAGAGCAAATTTTAACACAACTACCGGCCTGATCAATCAATATTTACAGGTAAATCCGACCTCTTGATTATCCTTCAAGGGGGAAACAGGGTTGCCTCTTACAACTCCTGCTCTGTTACTACTTCGATTCCTTCCCGAATCAGCATTTCCGCAAAAACACCATTTCCTCTAATCTTTGTATGGGTGAACGTACCGTCATAGATGATACCTGCGCCACAGGAAGGGGAATGGCTTTTTAGGATGGCTTTCTTGCATTGGGCGAGTTTTGCGATATTCAGGGCTTCTCTGGCGCCGTGATAAAAATACTCTGTTACATCTTCACCCTTTTGATTGATGACTTTGCCATTCTGAATTTCCGCCGGAACACGGGGTGTGGGCAGCCCGCCTAATTGTTCCGCGCAAACCGGTAGGGCTTCACCCTTTTTCACCAACTCAATGACTTTTTTACAGGAACGGTGTTTCCCGTCATAGGCGCAATTAATCCCGGCTAAACAGGCGCTGACAACAATCATAATTCCCTCATCCATTATCTATTTTATCAAAACAAGGTAATTTATAACAATCAGTGAAAAGAGCTAAGTTGAAAATAAAAAAAATTTATTTAGGACAGATATGGTTTAGATATATGAGGCAATATTTATAAATTTTGAGCATCATGATGAAAGATTCCAATTATTCTAAGCTGACAAAGAATGAGGAGCAGGCAATTAGGCGCCTGAAGTCTGCCCACGGTCGTAAAAAAGAACGCGCTTTTTTGGTGGAAGGAATAAAAAATGTCACGGAGTTATTACTCTCTGAAATGGCTGTGGATTTTGTATGTTTATCGGATTCCGTCGCCGCTGACCGTCAATCCTGGTTCCAAAAATTATGTGATGAAAAAAATATTGAATTACGCCCAGTACGGCATCAGGATTACAAAAAAATCTCTACCATGAAAAATCCGGAAGGAATTCTGGCAGTTTGCCGGTATCCTGATCAGGAGGATCTCAATGATCTGGTTTTGCCGGGTCTTTTTCTGTGGGAAATTAATGATCCGGGAAATTTGGGGACTATATTGCGTACAGCGGCCTGGTATGGCATTAAGTCCATTATATTATCAGAAAATTCAGTAGACGCCTACAATCCCAAGGTACTGCGCGGGTCCATGGGTAGTTTTATGCATTTAAGGATCATTCAGCAGATCAGTCAGCATCATTTTATTGATTTTGTCCGCGACAGGAAAATTCCCGTCTTTGCTGCTGATTTAAAAGGAGAAAATCCGGAGACATTTGATCCCGGCGAGGGCGATTATATTTTAGCTTTTGGCAGCGAATCCCATGGCGTTCCGGCTGAAATTCAGGATAATTGCGAGACAATATTGTCCATTCCAAAATTCGGGCGGGGAGAGTCCCTAAACCTGGCGGTCTCAGTGGGAATAATTTTAAATTCATTAATCAACAGGGGAAACGGATGAGAATATTTTTTTGCTTGTTACTATTTTTTCAGGGAGTATTGTTTGCGGCCCCAACTGACTCCACCGTCACCATGAAAAAAAATGAAACCAATATCGCGGTCATAAAGATGCCTTCATTTTTCGCCACCGGATTGAATACCAAGAGTTTTTTCCTGTCAAGACACATCTCCCCCAAAGTCCGGCCGGAAAATAAAAAAAACATGCTTTTTAGCTTTTTCACCACCAGTTGTATACCCTGCCGAAAAGAAATCCCTTTTTTAAGTGAACAAATTGATAAATACAATATTGAAAAAGCCTACCTGGTTAATGTTGGTGAGAAAGAGGAGCAGGTGCGGCAGTACATTGATCATTACCAATATGATATGAATATTTTGCTGGACCCCTACGGAATGGTAGCAAAAAAATTGAAAGTGACCACAACACCGGTAATGATGATCGTATCCGGAGATGGAGAATTACTCTATCGGCATAATGGGTTCCTGGAACCGGACACAATGGAAATTGCAAGACATCTGAAAGAATGGTTTGTTGAGGATGACCAATGAAATTCAAAGCGCCGAAAATATCCGTCACAGTAGTGCTCTTTTTAGGTGGAATGGCGCTGGGCTTTACTATTGCTATTCTGCTGATGATGGTGCGTATCGCGCAGAATCCTGATAATATTAATACCTATTCCCAATTTTCTCTTTTATTGGGAGAAGCATTAATTCCCCTGCCAATTTTGATTTGGGCGATTAAAAAAAAGCAATCTCTAAAAACCGTATTCCGGTTCAACAGCGTTAAACTGAATTATTTTATTTTTGCGATTCTGGCGGGAATCGGGCTGGTGATCGTTTCCGATGAACTGGAGCGGTTGATTGGTATGTTTGTTACAATTCCCGATCAGTTTGCGCAGCTGGACAAATTGCTGACTATTTCCAATTGGCCCTCGG
Organism: uncultured bacterium; assembly: GCA_964498725.1. Taxonomy (GTDB): domain Bacteria; phylum Fidelibacterota; class UBA2242; order UBA2242; family JAFGTP01; genus JAFGTP01. The sequence continues at coordinate 44,638 of CAZCHS010000007.1, forward strand.
CTTTGCTGATCATCTCCAGTATTGCCCTCATCGGCCCCATGGCGGAAGAAATGGTGTTTCGCGGTTTTTTGCAGCAGTCCCTGGAAGAAAATATGAAGGATGTTACCCAGGCGGTGATTTACACTGCCCTGGCTTTTACACTGGTTCATTTTAATATTTACTGGGCGCTGAATATTTTCATCATTGGATTTTTTCTCTCTTTTATCGGCTGGAAGACCAATTCCATCTGGCCGACTTTTACCATTCATCTGATCAATAATTCCCTGGCCCTTGTCTTTGTCCATTTTGAGGAGACAATCGCGAAATATTATTTGTTTCACGGCCATGTTCATCCCCTTATTTTTTTGACGGGAGTGTTTGTTTTAGGAATTTTCATGGTTAAATTATCTAAGCTTGAAAATTGCGAATAATTAAAGAAGGAGGGTAACATGCGGGACAGAGAGTTTATTATACTATTGGATACCTTCAGACGACTGATACGCAGGAACGCCGTGCAAAACATCAAAAAAATGCTGGATAAAACCCACTATGCTGACTTGTCGCGTATTTTTCCTTCTTTGACTGCGGAAGAGCGGAATTATATATTTTCAAAAATCGAATCCTATGATTATAAAGCCGACCTGGTTTCAGAATTGGAAGAAACCATCACCCATGATCTGCTGGAAACCCTTGATCCTAAAGAAATTGTCAAAATATTAAACCACATGCCGCCGGATGATCAGGCGGATATTGTGGGCAGCCTGGATGAAGAACTGGAAACCAAGATCCTGGATATTATGAAGGACAAGGAGTCCGAGGGGCTGGAAGAATTGATGATGTATCCCCCGGAATCTGCCGGTGGTATCATGGTGCCGTTACCCTTTAAGATGTACGAAGAAAACACAGTTCAGGAAACGATAGATTCGGTGCATAAACAGGAAGATACTGAGATGATCTTTTATATCTATATTGTGGATGAGCACGAGCATCTCAGTGGTATCCTTTCCATGCGTCATTTATTGACAGCCAAGCCGGAAACCAAACTAAAAGATATCATGCTTACCAATGTACTGACGGTTTCTCCGGAAACTGATCAGGAAGAGGTAGCGCGCATCACCTCGCGATATGATTTACTGGCTTTACCGGTGGTGGACAATACGAATAAATTACTGGGTATTGTCACTGTCGATGATATTATCGATGTATTACGGGAAGAAGCGACAGAAGACTTTTTACAGATGGCGGGTGTTGGTAAGGATCGTGAGATTTTACTGAAAACCCCGTTCCAGGCGGCGCGCGCCCGGTTTCCCTGGCTTTTTGCCACTTTTCTGGGAGGCTTCATCGCTTCCATTATTGTGCAAAATTTTGAGCACCTTATTAAAGAGTTTGTTTTGCTTTCCGCTTTTATGCCCATCGTGATGGGTATGGGCGGTAATGTCGGTACTCAGTCTTCTACCATTATTGTGCGCGGTCTGTCCACCGGAAGAATTGATTTTAACCATCTCAGCCGGGTCTTTTTCCGGCAGGTTTTAATCGGTATTATGCTGGGACTGGCCTATGGAGTATTGCTGCTTTTATTTACTCTTTTCTTCAACTTTGGCGTGGATAATATATTATTACTTAGCACGATCATAGGCATGTCATTGTCCTTTTCGATGCTGATTGCCGCCAGTACAGGGACGATTACGCCGCTTTTGCTGGAACGGTTTAGTATTGACCCGGCGGTGGCTACCGGCCCGATTGTCACTACGGTTGTGGATATACTGGGTATTTTTGTATATTTTGGAATCGCTACTTTGATCATGCGTGGTTTTGGAATCATATGATATTAAACTACCTGCTTGTATTTTTTAGCCTGGTCCATTTTTTTGCCGTCATACTATTTTTTCTGGGGCTTTTCAAAAAAGTTGACGGAGAATCTCATTCCCAACCTTTTGTAACAGTTATTATTGCCTTAAAAAATGAAGAAGAGAATCTGCATGACTTGTTGCGGGGATTGAAAGACCAGGATTATCCGGGAAATAAGCATGAAATTTTACTGGTGGATAATGATTCTGCTGATAATACCTTTGCCAAATTGCAACAACTGACAGCGAAACTGGATAATTTCCATTGCCTTTCCACAAAGAATTACCAATCGGAATATCGCTATAAAAAAGAAGCTCTGATGATGGGAATAGAAAATTCAAGGGGCGACATAATTTTATCAACTGATGCTGACTGTGTAATTCCCGCCACCTGGATTTCCGCTATGGTGCGTAATTATACTGAGGATGTGGAGATGGTAATCGGATTTTCGGAGGTCATTGCCAATTCATCGGTCTTTCAGAAACTTCAAACCCTGGATTTTATGCAGCTAATGGCAGCGGCCAAAGGAAGCCTGAACCTGGGTTTTCCCTGGGGTGGCAGCGGCCAAAATATTTCCTTTCGCAAACAGGCTTTTTACAATTGCGACGGCTATAAAAATCTGAAAACAATTAAGGGTGGTGATGACACGCTCTTCATTCAGAAATTTGCCAAAAAAAATGAAGGCCGGATTGTTTTTGCCGATAATCATGGCAGTGGTGTCAAAACCAAAGCTGTCGAGAGTTTTCGGGCCTTTATGCGGCAACGCATTCGCTGGGCGTCGGAAGCAAATTATACCCGTCATTTTAATCTATTGGTTTTTTTCATATCATTAGGTACTTTCCTGGCAAACTTCTCTATCCTTTATTATTTGATAATGTCATTTATCAACAGTAGTTACTGGCCCTATTTTCTGGGACTGACAGCTTTGAAATTTTTGGGCGAATTTGCCCTGGCCCTAAAAGCCGCGAAAAGTTTTGGCCTGAAACGGGTTCTGCCGTTTTTTCCTCTGTGGTTTGTCATTTATCCGGCCTATGCTTTTTTCCTGGGAATCATGAGTTTTCAGGGGCAGAAAGTAAAATGGAAATAGACAACTCTGTTTCCCTTTCAGGGAAATTTTCTTTTGATCATCTTTTGCCACAGGGCTTTTTTTCGCCCATTGTCAGGCTGTGTTTCACTGTTAGGGAACAAGTTGTAACTAACAATATCTATTAATCCGCAGGTAATAAAAAAAGCCCACCCAAACAAGGCAGGCTTTCTGAGTTTATCAGTCTGAGATATTTTACAGGCGCCAGTTGTAGGATGCTTTTACAAACAGACCCCGTTCCATTTCCATAAAGTTTCTCGCATTGACATAGTCGCCGTTTTCAAATTCTGTTTTATCGTAGAGAGAACCATAGCCCAGGTGTACCACAGTGCCGGGAATATAAGTAAAACTCATCAGTACATCAGTCATCAACTCTTTTTCATAGGCATTGTATTCTACAGTTGTTCTGAAAAACAGATACTTGTTGATCTGGTAAGTGGTTCTGTTGCGATATATTTGGTAATCAATCAGCTTTTCACCGGAGGACCGTTTGTGATACAGGGCGCGTGTAACCCGGAAAGCGGTTTTAAAAGAACTGGTGGGTTTGAATTCAACCTGACTATAGATTCTGCTGACATCGGCCTGAAATGGATTATTTGAATCATACCAGGGGGTTCCCTGGTCATTATAGGAGATTGAAAACTCCAACTGTTTCAATAATTGTGTCTGGAAAAACATTCCAAATCCCTGTTTTTGATAGAGATTTCCGGCAAAAGATTCATTTCCTGTTTGAACATATATGTTGAAAAATGTATTGCCGGGAAAACTGAAACTATTGGCGAGGTTGGCGTAATACTCTGTTTGCTGATCATATTTATCATACTGAATAAAATTGTAACTGCTGGGTCTGATCTTCTGCAGCCACTTCCAGTCGAAATAAAAAGACCGTGCTTCCACTGAGGATACAGTTCTGATACCATCCCTGGGAATAAAACCGGTTGCCAAATCAAAATTTTTGCTGATGTCATGAAAACCAATATTGAAATAATATTTTTTGTCACTGTAATTATATTCAAGGTCTGTATTATAGGTTTGGTTGAAAGGACCGGATTCACCATCTTTGGTTATTGAATAAAATGCATTGCCCTCTAGGGTATTTTTGCCTTTGAACCGGTACTTGGTATCAAATGCAGCCACCTGGTTATAGCCGCCGTCAAAAAATCTGGAAGCGTACATTCCGCCAATATAATTTGAGTTTTTAAGTAATCGTTTATACCGGAAGACGCCAAAATAAGCATTCCTGTCAGCACTGTCACCGGAATATTTGGGTGATTCATCGGCAACGATCAGGGTGGACAAGGCATTGTTTCCCCCGACTTTACCGGATAATTTGACACCGCCAATGGGATCGATGATATTCCTGGTGTGAACGGCTGTCTGGATGGCCGACCCGCCACCGGTTCCGGCAAAATTATATTGTTCTTGTCCTTCCATAAAAAAAGGACGTTTTTCACTGTAATAAACATTAGATCGTAGATTTGCAGTAACCTGGCCGGCATCGGCTTCAATCTGGCTGAAGTCAGGATTGTAAGTGCCGTCAAGGGTCAGGGTTGGTGTCAGGCCGACTTTTGCGGTGACGCCAATATTGGAACGATTGAAATCTTCCACCATTTTTCCTTGCTCATTGGTCATTTTATAATTATTGGTTACTGATGGTAACACTTCAACACTGCGGTCAAAATTTAAATTGTCATATTCAATGGTTGTCAGTTGTGACAACAGGCTCCCTTTTTCAGGATCGAGGCCGGGGAACAATCCTTTTTCAGAAGAGCGGGTGATTTGGCGGCCAAACCCAACGCCCATTTTGACTTTTTCACCGGGTTTAAAACGAATACTCTGCAAGGGGATTGACATTTCTATAACATATCCCTCCGGTGTAATTCGGGCTGCCGAATTCCATACAAAATCAGGGGAAGGGTCGCCATTACCATTGGAATTCATGATCAGATCACCCTGTACACCTTTGGGATTGACCATGAAACAATAGGCGTTTTGCCGGTCATTAAAAGAGTCAATGATCACCAGGCCATAATCTTCGTTGAATATATTATCTCTTTTTGTCAGTGTTGCTTGTATTTTATCCGGATCCTGGGTTTTACATTTCATGGCAAAATAAAGATTTTCATCATCATAAGTTGTGTAAAAACTGGTTTCATCGCTCAAGGGCTTACCAATTTCCGGTGCAAATGTTTCCATGCCACTGTATTCTGGTGTGCTTTCCCAGATTGCTTCATTTAAAATACCGTCAACTTTGATTTTTTTATCACACTTGATTGACCTTATCTCGGTAAAACCAAAGAGAAAGCCTGCTGTTAACAATAGTGATAAGAATTTAAATTTAGTACCCATAACCAACTCCTTTTCCTTTTTCTAAAACCACACCCTTTAGTTAACTATGGAAAGAAAAAGTTGTCATTTTTTTAAATAAATTATTTTCAGTCGATTTGTCTCCGTGATAAATTGAAAGAAATTTATGTATATTTCGGGTTGGACATTTATTATATTAAGGATACATAAAATCAATATTTGGAGGCAACCATGTCATCAATTAAAAAAAGTTTATTCCTGTTACTCCTGCCGGTATTTTTACTGGCGAGTGAAGTGAAAGAGACTCACATAACAGTCTACAATCACAACCTTGGACTGGTGCAGCAGGTTATGAAAGTGAATATTGAAAAGGGAAACGACCTTTTTCAGATCGAAGGGGTTTCATCACAGGTTGATCCGACAACGGTGCATCTTTCCTTCCCGGGAAGGTCATCGAAAATTCGAATACTGGAGCAGAATTATCTCTATGACCTGGTGAATTCCGGTAAAATATTCCAAAAATATATCGGTGAAACAATCACCTGCTATACCAACAGCGGCAATGCTTTTTCTGCGGAATTGTTGAGTCTTGAAGGTGACAACCTGATCGTTCGCAAAAATGACGGCGGTATACGAATCGTCAACCGCAAGGAAATATTTGATTACAATTTTCCCCAATTGCCCGGCGGGTTGATTCTGAAGCCGACTTTGCGGTGGGAGATGCTCTCTGATTACTCCGGTTCTACTGACGCGAAATTGAGTTATCTTACCGGTGGCATGAGTTGGCACGCGGAATATGTTTTGATTCTGGACGAAAAAGATGAGAACGGATCGCTTTCTTCATGGGTTTCCCTGGAAAATAACAGCGGCGCCGGCTTTGAACAGGCGAAATTAAAACTGATTGCCGGTGAAATTAATCGCGCCCAACAGGAGCGGGAGCAACCGGCCCGGGCCGCCAAAGTCTACGGCGCTACCATGCAGGATATGGCTCAGCCTAATTTTGAAGAGCGTGGATTAATGGATTACCATCTGTACGAATTGCAACGCCCGGTGGACTTGAAAAATAAAGAAATCAAGCAGGTTTCAATGTTTGATAATCTGAATTGCCAACTGGAAAAAAAGTACATCTTTTCCAACCACAATTATGCCGGCAATGAAAGTCCGCTGGAAGTGCGTCTCAGTATCCCCAACAGCAAGAAGAATAATTTAGGAATGCCCCTGCCCAAAGGAATCGTCCGGATTTTCAAAGAAGACATTGACAAAACCCTGCAATTGATGGGTGAGGACAATATTAATCATACCTCAAAAAATGATACAGTCAAATTAACTGTGGGAAAAGCCTTTGATGTAAAAGGTGAACGGATTATTTTAAATCGTGACAAATTTAAGCGGTCGGAAGAGGTCACTGTCCGAATAAAATTAAAAAATCATAAGGATGAAAAGGCCGCGATTATTGTGGAAGAATTACACAGTAATGACTGGGAAGTGCTGGAAGCGTCGGAAAAATACAAGCGTATATCCAATGCAAAATTGCATTTCAACCTGGAACTGGCGGGAAATTCAACCCACACAATCGAGTATAAGTTCAGACGTAATTGGTAGGATATTTTGGGTGTTGGTGACAAGCATATAAATTTTAAATCTGATCTGCAATATCTGAAGGGCATCGGTCCCCAGCGGGCCAACGTGCTGCGCAAAGAAGGGATTGCCACTGTCCATGACCTGCTTTACCATTTCCCCCACCGTTACCTGGACCGCTCCACCGTACTCAAAATCGCTGAACTGAACACTTCCCATCAGGACATGGAAGTGACGATTATCGGCAAAGTGCTCACCGGTGAATATATCAAACGGGGCCGGCGCGGATTTTACCAACTCTTAGTCAGTGACGATTCAGGTACTGTAAAATGTGTCTGGTTCAATGGCATAAAATACATCAAGAAAATTTTTGAGACCGGCGACCCTGTGGCCATCAGCGGCAAACCGGAATTCAAATACGGATTGCAATTCACCCATCCCGACTACGACCGGCTGGACAAACAGTATTTTACCAGCCAGAATACCGCCCGGATCATTCCGCTCTATCCCAGTTCCGCCGCCATGAAGCAAAAAGGGCTGGACGCCCGCGGATTGCGCCGCATTATGGACGCGCTGTTCAGTCAGTATCAACTAAAAATCAATGATATATTGCCCGGCCCGTTGCTGGAGGAATTTAAAATTCTCCCTATCACTGAGGCCTTTCGGCAAATTCATTTTCCCGATGACAGCAATTTGCTGACCCGCGCAAAGACCCGTTTCAAATTCGAAGAACTCTTTTACCTGCAATTGATTCTCGCCATCAAAGCCAAAGGTATAAAAAGCATTCATAAGAAATTCAGTTATGACAGCGCTGGTGAAAAATTGCGGAAAATTTATGAAAAATTGCCCTTTGATCTCACCGAAGCCCAAAAGCGTGTGATCAAAGAAATATGGAAAGATATGCAACGGCCGGTGGTGATGAACCGTCTATTGCAGGGAGATGTGGGCTCCGGAAAAACCGTGGTGGCGTTATTGGTGGCCAGTATTTCCGTATCCGCCGGATTTCAGGCGGCACTGATGGCGCCGACAGAGATTTTGGCCCGTCAGCATTTCAAAACCCTACGGGAGATGGGTAAACCGGCGGGTATCGAAGTTACACTGCTGATCGGCGGACAGCGAAAAAAAGAGCGGGAAACAGTACTGGCGGCAATTGAAAACGGAACCAGCCAGTTCGTGGTAGGTACGCACGCGCTGATCCAGGAAAATGTGGTCATGGATAAACTCGCCCTGGTGATCATCGATGAGCAACATCGCTTTGGTGTGGAGCAGCGTGGCAAAATTATCAAAAAAGGCATGAACCCCGATGTGCTGGTAATGACTGCCACACCCATTCCCCGGACCATGAGCATGACGGTTTTTGGTGATATGGATGTGTCGGTAATTGATGAGTACCCCAAAGGCCGCGGCAAAGTGATCACACGAATTGTCAACAAATCCAAACTGGATAAAGTTTACCAGTACACCAAAGAGCAAATTGACCAGGGCAGCCAGGCCTATATTGTCTATCCCCTGATTGAAAAATCGCAAAAAATGGATTTACAGGCGGCGGAAGAAGGCTATAAGCACTTAACCCGCAAAGTCTTTCCAAAGGATGAAGTGGCTCTGCTTCACGGAGGAATGAAAAATCAGGAAAAAGATGCTGTCATGGAGCGTTTCAAAATCGGTGAAGTGCAGATCCTGGTCAGCACCACGGTTATCGAAGTGGGGGTTGACAATCCCAATGCCACCATTATGATCATTGAAAATGCCGAGCGTTTCGGACTGACTCAGATCCACCAGTTGCGCGGACGAATCGGTCGCGGCGGTAAAGACGGAGTTTGTGTGTTAGTGGAGCGAAAACCGTCGGAAAAATCGCAGCAGCGGTTGAAAATACTGACAGAGTCAACTAACGGTTTTGAAATATCAGAGGAAGACCTTAAATTACGCGGGCCAGGGGAACTCTACGGAACAAAACAACATGGTTTCCCGAAAATGAGAATCGCTAATTTCGTGGAAGACCAAAAGATTTTATTGCTTGCACGGGATGAAGCCAGAAAACTGATCAAAGATGATCCCCAGTTACGCAGGCAGCACAATCAACCGCTTCGCAATTATCTGGTTGACTATTATACTGATTATCTGGAGTTTATTGATATTTTATAGAGAGGGAATTTAATGAGTAATGAATCAGAAATAATGTTTAATGGATTGGTGAAATCTTTTGTTACCAATGGATTGATAAATCTTGGGGAACAAAAAAATCCACTGACAGGTAAAAAGGAAGTGAATATAAATCAGGCCTCTTACAGCATGAAAATGCTGGAGATGATCAAGGAGAAAACAGCAGGAAATCTCAATGAATCAGAGAAAAAAACGCTGAATGAATCATTAACTCAACTTAAAATGCTCTATGTTAAAACAAGTGATAACTAAATTTAAAATAGCAAGGATTTTGAATGGATTTTATTAAAAAAAGAAAATTGAAATTATTTTTAGCGGCAACGACCTTTTTTCTAAGCTTGATTGTTTACATAAGGACTGTCGCTCCGACTGTCTCTTTCTGGGATTGTGGTGAATATATTGCCACCTCCTACATTCTTGGTATTCCTCATCCTCCCGGCAATCCTTTATTTATTTTGGTTGGCAGGCTCTTTACCATGTTGCCCATCGGCAGCGATATTGCTTACCGTGCGAACTTGGTGTCGCCACTGGTGAGTGCATTGTCGGTAATGTTTTTGTTCCTGATAATTGCCCAATTGCTGAAAAAATGGAATACCGGGGATTCCAAACTCAATAACCTGGTGGTTTTTGGAGGCGCTTTTATCGGCGCAATGACTTTCGCTTTTACTGACAGTCATTGGTTCAATGCTGTTGAGTTTGAAGTGTATGCTTTCTCTACCTTTTTAACAGCCATTGTGGTTTGGCTGATCCTGAAATGGGAGGAGCAGTCCGATAAAATTGGCCATGAACGCTATATTCTTATCATTGCTTATATTATGGGGCTGGCGATCGGTGTTCACTTGTTGAATTTGCTGACTATTTTTTTTATTGCCCTGATCATTTATTTCAAACGCAAAAATATTTCATCCATCTGGTGGCTGGTGCTGGACCTGATCATTGGTGTGGCCATTGTCTCTGTTCTGTTCCTGGTTTTCAATTCTTCCTTTTCCGATCCTGATGAAGCCTTTAATACAATTGCTTTCTTGACCCTGGCATCTTTCGGCGGCATTTATTTTGGAATATGGAAATTATCTTCTTCACCAAGATTGTTGGAGCATGTTCAGAATGTAATGATGAGTGTAATCGCCTCTATTGTTTTCTTAATTGTTAACAATGTTATCATTCATGGTATTCCCAAAAAAGTCTTGAATTTCGGGACTTTATCAATACCGCTGTTTTTTGCCGTTGTTTTCGGAATTATTATCTGGTCAATAAAAAATAAACGCAATATTATTGCCATAATATCAGTATCTTTTTTGTTAATAATTATTGGGTATTCAACATATTTAACCCTGTTTATTCGAAGTAATCAAAATCCAAGAATTGATGAAAATGATCCGGAAACTTTGGAGTCTTTCATTTCTTACCTTGGCAGGGAACAGTATGGAACGCGCTCATTCAGTGATATTCTCGATCGCAAGGTCTGGAAGCCCGAAGCGGCCCATAAGTACGAAGGCAAAGGAGGCCTCTATTATTTTTGGAATTACCAGGTGAAAAAGATGTATATTCGCTATTTCAACTGGCAGTTTATCGGGCGGGACGAAGCCAGTGTTGATCCTTTTCAATTTATTATACCGCTGCCCTTTTTAATTGGCATTTTCGGTATGCTGACGCACTTTCAGCGGGACAATAAAAAAGCCCTCAGTGTGTTGGCGCTCTTTCTCTTTACCGGATTCATGATCTTGCTCTATTTAAATCAACCGGATCCCCAGCCCCGTGAGAGGGACTATTCCTATGTGGGCTCCTTTTTTGCCTTTTCTATCTGGATCGGTATCGGGGCCGCCGCTATCCTGGAAACCATGGCAAAACTGAAAAAGAAAGATTTGCGCAAGGGATTGACCTGGGCAATGACGATCTTGCTGATCATCGCCCTGCCTTTGAATGTATTGCGCGCCAATTATCATGAACACAGCCGCTGGGGGAATTATGTAGCTTCAGATTATTCCTATAATATTTTGAATACCTGTGAAGAAGATGCGATAATCTTCACCAATGGTGATAATGATACCTTTCCACTCTGGTACTTACAGGAAGTGGAGGGTGTGCGCCGGGATGTGCGTGTGGTCAACCTGAGTTTGCTAAATACCCATTGGTATATCAAGCAATTACAGACTCACGAACCGCAAGTAGACATCGGCAATATGAGTGAAGAAGCCATTGAGCGGCTGACTGTCATACCCTGGAAAGCGCAAACCATTGAAATTGACCCGCCGAAAAATTCCGATATAGATCCGCTGCGATGGAAACTGGAACCGACGATTATGGAACGCGGTCTCAGAGTTCAGGACCTGATGATCCTGCAGATCATGCAAAATAACAACTGGAAACGGCCGGTCTATTTTGCTGTAACGGTTAGTACCGACAATATGCTCGGTCTCAGACCTTATCTGCAAATGGAAGGGCTGGGCTGGCGTTTGCATCCGGAAAAAGTAAAATCCCAGATCGATGCCGACCGCATGAAGCAGAACATCATGGAAGTCTACCGCTACCGGAATCTTGACAATCCGGATGTTTATTTTAATCCCAATATTCAAAAGCTGGTGGGAAATTACCGCTCCGGATTTTTTCAGCTTGCCATCCATCAATTGCGCAGCAAAAAATATAAAGAGACAATGGAAACCCTGGAAGCCATGGAAAAATTCATGCCGGAAGAGGTTCTTCCCATTGACAATGACCAGGTCTACCTGCAGTTGGGTATGCTCTATCATGAAGCCAAACGCAAAGCCGGCCTGATCGGTGAAAGTGATGGTGAAGAGGTAGGCACAGATAAAGACCATAAACCCCTGAGCCTGGAAAAGCGTCTGGAAAATCTGATCGCTGAAGCGCAAGAGCAGAAAGACATTAACAGTCTTGTCGAATATACAGGTATTTATATCAGCCAGTTAAATAAACCGGAAAAAGCTGTGGATATCCTGGAAAACCTCAGGTTGGAATATCCCAATCAGCCCAGGGTGCTGGTTTACCTTGTACAGGCCTATGAACAGTTGGAAGACTATGAAAACGCAGTGGAATTACTGAACAGCTGGCTGGAAGATAATCCGGAAGATAATCAAGCCCGGCAAATGCGTGAGAATTACAAACGTATGATTAAAGACGCTGTTGTTGATACTGTAGAAAACTAGAAATTTGACAGATGACTAAACCTACTGATGTTTCAGTAATTATTCCTCACTATAATGGTGAGGCCATTTTAAAAGATTGTTTGCGATCACTATACCAATCCACAAGAGTTGCCCTTGAGGTGATTCTTGTGGACAATGGTTCCTCGGACAATAGTGTAAAAATGGTACGCCAAGAATTTCCCGAAGTCAATATTTATCAACAATCAGAGAATCTGGGTTTTGCCGGCGGCTGTAATGCCGGTATTCAGAAAGCCACTTCCCGCTACGTGCTCATTTTAAATAATGACACTACCCACAAGGAAAACTGGATAGAATATTTACTGGAAACGCTGATAATGGATAAAACAATCGCCGCTGTTCAGCCGAAACTGATCTCCTATCAGAACCGTGAATATTTTGATTATTCCGGGGCCAATGGCGGGGAAATGGATATTTTCGGATTCCCTTTTGCACGGGGACGTTTTTTTCAGCATATTGAAAAGGATAACCATCAGTATGACAATAAAAACCGGGAAATTGTCTGGGCGTCAGGAACAGCCTTTCTGGCCCGGCGCGATGTAATAACCGAAGCCGGCCTTTTTGACGACACTTTTTTTGCCCATATGGAGGAAATTGATCTGGACTGGCGATTGCGGCTGATGGGATACAAAATCGCAGTCAATTCAAAGGCGGAAGTCTATCACCGCTCCGGTTTTACGCTGGGCGCGGAATCACCCTTTAAGAAATATCTCAATCATCGTAATTCACTATACATGCTGCTGGCTAATTACAAATGTCTAACATTGCTGTATATTTTGCCGGCGCGTATTCTGCTGGACTACCTGGCGGTGCTGGATGCTGTGAGACGCTTTGATATGGGGCGGCTGACAGCTGTATTCAAGGCCCATTTTTGGTGTCTGTTCCATCCCGGGAAAATCATTAAAAAACGGCAAAAGGTGAAACGCCTGAGACAGCGAACGGATAAACAAATCATGGCGAAGTTTTATTCCGGTTCCATTGCCCTGGCTTCTTTTTTATTTGGAAAAAATAAATACTCAGATTTATAAAATGTCAACCACTCTTCCATTTCCCATTGACCACAGATATTACCGGTATTCCCATTACATCAGAAAAAAGTTTGGCGCAAAGGTTTTTCGTATTGGACTGGATTGCGGGTTTACCTGTCCGGTACGGGACGGGTCAATCGCCACCGGCGGATGCCTCTATTGCAATAATGCCAGTTTCAGCGCTGGCGGAAGCAACACGGTTTTATCGGTTCGAAGACAAATCCAGACCAGGCTGGATCAAACAGCCAACAATAAAAAATACAAATCCGGGAAATTTCTGGCCTATTTTCAAAGTTTCACCAACACTTATGCAACGGTTGACAGATTGGAAAAATTGTACAGGGAAGCATTGGATTTTCCGGAGATCGTCGGGCTTTGCATCGGCACACGGCCGGATTGTTTGCCTGATGATGTACTGGAATTGCTGGCAGAGATTGCCAAAGACCATTATGTGAGCCTGGAGTTAGGCATTGAATCGATTTATGACAAAACCCTGGAATGGGTGAATCGCGGCCATGATTTCGACACTACCCGTTCCGGGATTGAAAGAGCGGCTGCCAAAGGACTCAATGTCAGCGGCCATTATATTTTTGGTTTCCCCACTGAAAGCCGGGAAGAAATGGTGCAATCCGCCGGAATCCTCAACCCGCTACCTTTGACCGGTTTGAAAATCCACCATCTGCACATCGTCAGGAATACGAAACTGGCAGATTTTTACAAAAGGGAACCTTTTCATTTATTCACTGAGGAGGAATGGGTGCTGTTTGCCGCGGATTTTTTAGAAGCCTTACGGCCGGATATTGTGATTGAGCGATTGGTGGGCGACGCTATGGGAGACACACTGATGGCGCCGGTATGGCAATCACCCAAAACACAAATTTTGGAACACATCCGGCAAGAATTGAAAGAAAGAAATTCACACCAGGGAGGAAGAGTTGAAAACCGGTCAATATGAAATATCAATCATTAATGCCGGTTTCCTAGCCATGGATTGTGGCGCTGTCTTTGGTGTGGTCCCGAAAGCGCTTTGGCAGCGGCAGGTTCAGTGTGATGAAAAAAACCGGATGCTCATGTCATTAAACTGTCTGCTGCTGGAATCCGCCGGAAGAAAGATACTCGTAGACACCGGTTTAGGCAATGGACTGGGTGAAAAATTACGGAAAATATACAATATTCAGGATAATACATCGATTGCTGATTCTTTGGCTGAAAAGGGATTGAAGCCGGAAGATATCACCGATGTTTTGGTGACGCATTTGCATTTTGACCATGCCGGCGGACTGATAGATCATCCCACAAAAGAGCCTTTTTTCCGGAATGCCCGCTATTATACCGGTAAACAACAATTTCAGTGGGCGCAATCGCCGTCGCTGATTGACCGCGCCAGTTACAAAAAGCGCAATTATATGCCCCTATACGAATCGGGCCGACTGCAATTGCTGAAACCCGGTGAGCAGCCCTTTGACAATATTCGGCTTTACCAAACTACCGGGCACACACCGGGAATGATTACTCTGGAAATTAATGATAACCAGAGCCCGGTCTACTACTGCACTGATATATTTCCCACCCATTTCCATATACCGGTAAATTATATTTCCGCTTATGATCTTCATCCTCTTGACCTACTGCGGGAAAAACAATTTTTCCTGAAAAAAATCCAAAAAAATAAAGGAATTCTGATTTTCCCACACGACCCTTTATTGGCAGCGGCATCGGTTGCAAATGTAAATAATGATTACCAAATTAATAAAACTTATAAGACAATCTGAAAAGACGAGATATGAGCGAAAAAGTATTAATATGTGATGATGAAATCCAGCTGACAAAAGTCTTCAAAGCCATTATTGAAAATGAAGGCTATGAATGTGACACGGTTTATAATGGTGAGGACGCCATTTATAAGGTTTTTGAAAAAGAGTATGATCTGATTTTACTGGATGTGCAAATGCCCGGTTTGAATGGATTTGAGGTCTGTACTGCTATCAAAAAAAATGAGAAAAGCAAGGATATACCAGTGCTTTTTCTGACAGGATTACGTGATTATGAAAGCCGGCTGAAAGGGCTTCAGGTGGGAGCCAATGATTTCATTTCCAAGCCGGTAGAAGCGCCGGAACTGATCCTGCGGGTCAAAAATATGCTTAAGATCCGGGAATACTCAAAATTCCTGAAAAAATATAATATTACCCTGGAAGAGGAGATTGAAAAGAAAACCGGTGAAATTCGCCGTATGAATGAAGACCTGATACTGGCTAATGAAAGAATCAAAGCGGCCTATATTGATACCATTTATCGTCTCTCAATGGCAGCGGAATACAAGGACAGCGATACAACGGAACATTTGCTGCGGATCAGCTCCCTTTCGTCCTTGTTTACATCGATTCTGGGCATGACGGTGGAGGAGGTGGAAAGAATGTATTTTGCTTCGCCAATGCATGATATTGGGAAGATTGGTATTCCCAGCGAGATTTTGCTGAAAAAAGGAAAACTTACCGACGATGAATTTAATGTCATTCAGCGGCATACACTGATCGGCGGAGAATTGCTTAAAAATTCTGATTCGGCCATTATCAAATATGCCGCATCTATCGCTGAATCCCACCACGAAAAATATAATGGTACCGGCTATCCCCGGGGCATTAAAGGCCAAGAAATTCCCCTGGAAGGACGGATTGTGAAACTGGTTGATGTCTATGATGCCCTGCGCAGTTCGCGGCCCTATAAAAAAGCGCTGACCCATCAGCAGGCGCTGGATATCATAACCAAAGGCGATAGTCGTTTGTCCCCCGATGATTTTGATCCCGAATTACTGGATATATTCATGAAACACAGTGATGAGGTCGAGCAGCTCTTCATCGAGATCACCAAGAAAAAGATTGATTTTAAAACTGTTTTTCACAATAAGAGTTATTTGGTGAATCGAAATACCCGGTAGAATTTTCTATAAAATGAGAAAACAGACTTTCTTTTCTGTAAGTTTAGGAAAATCGCCGGAATTGGCGAGGGCTATAATTATTTCTATATGACTAAAGGATGAATTTAAAATTTGCCGGTAATCAGGAAATCTGACATAGCTATGAAGAGCCGGCGGGATCGGAAAAATTATAATCTTTTCTTAAATCAGCGGAAAAGAAAAATAATCAATTTATTGACAATAAAACAGACCAATGGCATGTTGTTTGTTGATGCTCATTGGATTTTTACACTTACTAAAAATGAAATTAGGGAGATTTTGTAATGCCTGACAAATCAAAACTGAAACAGGAAAAAGAACGATGGGAGTCAACGACTGTTAAAAAGGTCACCGATCGTTTTCCTGAACGACAAGAAGAGTTTACAACCGGTTCATGGTTGCCGTTAAAAAGATTGAGCATCCCCGAAGAAGGCGATGCTGGAAAATATATGGAAAAGCTCGGTTTTCCGGGAGAATATCCTTTTACACGGGGTGTTCAGCCCACAATGTATCGCGGCCGTTTCTGGACCATGCGTCAGTATGCCGGCTTTGGCACAGCTGAAGAATCCAATGCCCGTTACAAATATTTGTTAAATGCCGGACAGACGGGACTTTCGGTTGCCTTTGATTTACCGACCCAGATCGGCTATGATTCCGACGCGCCGGAATCTATCGGCGAAGTAGGGAAAGTCGGTGTTGCCATTGATTCTCTTCGGGACATGGAAATTTTGTTTGACGGTATTCCCCTGGATAAAGTCTCCACTTCTATGACTATCAACGCGCCCGCTTCCGTATTGCTGGCTTTTTATATCGCTGTAGCGGAAAAGCAGGGGGTTTCCAAAGACAAGATCAATGGCACGATACAAAATGATATTTTGAAAGAATATATTGCCCGGGGCACCTATATTTTTCCGCCGAAACCATCGCTGCGTCTGATCACCAATATTTTTGATTATTGCTCCAAAGAAGTGCCGAAATGGAACACCATCAGTATTTCCGGCTACCATATTCGCGAAGCCGGTTCCACCGCTGCCCAGGAAGTTGCCTTTACCCTGGCTGACGGTATTGAATATGTTAAGGCGGCTCTGAATACAGGAATGGATATTGATGTCTTTGCCAAACGCTTGTCCTTCTTTTTTAATGCTCACAATGACCTGCTGGAGGAAGTGGCGAAATTTCGCGCTGCCAGGCGTATTTGGGCGAAGTTGATGAAGGAAAAATTTGGCGCCAAATCCGCTAAATCCATGTGCCTGCGCTTTCATACCCAGACCGGCGGCAGTACCTTGACAGCCCAGCAGCCGGACAACAATATCGTGCGCGTCGCAATTCAAACCCTGGCCGCTGTCATGGGTGGCACACAGTCTTTGCATACGAATTCCCGTGATGAAGCCCTGGGGTTGCCAACCGAACAATCAGTACAGATCGCGCTCAGAACCCAACAGATCGTGGCCCATGAATCCGGTGTCGCCAACACTGTTGATCCCCTGGCCGGTTCCTATGTGGTTGAAGAACTGACCGACAAGATTGAAGAAGAAGTCTGGAATACACTGGATAAAATTGAAGAAATCGGCGGTATGGTCAAAGCCATTGAAAAAGGCTTTGTGCAGAAACAGGTACAGGATTCCGCTTATAAATATCAAAAAGAAGTGGAAAGTGGTGAACGGGTGATCATTGGTGTCAATAAATTTCAAACGAAAAAAGAGATTCCTGACGATATTCTGGAAGTCAATCCAAAATTACGCGAAGTCCAGACCCAAAAAATTGCCGAAGTTAAAAAAGAACGAAATAATGAATTGGTAAAAGAAAAATTGAAAGCCCTGGAAAAAGGCGCGGCTGATCCGGGTGTAAACCTGATGCCGTTAATCCTTGATGCCGCCCGCGAATACGCGACACTGGGCGAAATTTGCAATGTTCTGCGCAAAGAATTTGGTGAATACCAGGAATCAATTGTACTGTAACGGAAGGGAAAGAGAAATGTCAAAAAATATACGAATACTGATTGCAAAACCCGGTCTTGACGGCCATGACAGAGGCGCAAAATATGTCGCCAGGGCGCTGAAAGATGAAGGGTATGAAGTTATCTATACCGGTCTCAGACAGACACCGGACAGCATTGTCAATACTGCGATCCAGGAAGATGTTCAATATGTCGGATTGAGTTTGTTATCCGGCGCCCATAAAGAATTGTTTCCGGAAGTGGTGAAAAAATTAAAAGAACAAGATGCTGATGATATCATTGTTTTTGGTGGTGGCGTTATTCCGGAAAAGGATGTTTCCTTTTTAAAGAATAATGGCGTAAAGGCAGTTTTCACACCAGGCACGCCGATCAAAGATGTGATCGATTTTATTGAATCAACCAAATAAATATTAATCCGGGTATCCACTTGTGATTACTGAAAATTATAAGTGGATAGCTGTTTTTAGAAAATCATTTTTATGGAATTAGTGAAAAAAGTGCTTGAGGGAGATATTCGCGCGGTAGCAAAAGCCATTTCAATGGTGGAAAATGATGCTGAAGGCAAGGAGGCATTTATCGATGCCATCTATCCGGAATGCGGCCATGCCGTAGTCTGGGGCGTAACCGGTCCGCCCGGTGCCGGCAAGAGCACCTTGGTAGACAAATTAATTGACCGTGAATTGAAAAAGGGCAAAAAGGTCGCTGTTGTGGCGGTTGATCCCAGTTCGCCCTTCTCAGGCGGTGCTGTTTTGGGGGATCGTCTCAGAATGCAGAGCCATGCCACCAATCCGAATGTTTTTATCCGGTCCATGGCTTCCCGCGGCCATCTGGGCGGTGTGGCCGGTGCTACGACTGATGCTGTGCGGGTATTGGATGCCGCCGGTTATGATCTGATCATCATCGAATCCATCGGTGTCGGCCAGACAGAAATTGAGATCATCGAGATTGCTGATATCGTTCTCCTGGTTTTGGTGCCGGGCATGGGCGATGAAATTCAGGCCATGAAAGCCGGAGTTATGGAAATCGGCGATATTTACGTACTCAATAAAAAGGACTATGACGGCGTTGATAAGCTGGAAGCGGAAGTCAATTATATGCTCAGTTTGAAAAGTGATGATGACCACCCCAATCCGGTGGTAAAAACCTCCGCTGTAGATAGTGACGGTATTGATGAACTGGTTGACGCCACGGAAAAGTATTTGCAGCATCTACAAAAAACAGATCAGTTGCATCACAAACGTAAAAAACGGGTCAAAGAAGAAATTAACCAGATATTGTCCGCCAAAATAATGGCGGCAGTGAATGAATATCTGGAAACTGATAAAAATATCAATCAATGGGCTGAAAAACTTATCAAGGGTGAGATCAGCCCTTACTCATTCTTTGATGAAAAAATTCGAAAATTTGTGAAGGAGTCATAATGTTAAGTCAAATCAATCATATTGGAATAGCGGTTAAATCACTGGATGACCATATTCCCTTTTACAAGGATGTGCTAAAGATGGAATTTGCCGGAACCGAAGAAGTGGCGGAACAAAAAGTAAAAGTAGCCATGTTCAAAATCGGTGAAGCCAAAATCGAACTGCTGGAACCCACCAGTGATGAGAGTCCCATTGCCAAATTCATTGAGAAAAAAGGCGAAGGCATTCATCATATTGCCTATCAGACTGATGATATTGAAGGTGAAATCAAAAATATTCAGGATAATGATCTGCGTATGATTGACAAAACTCCGCGAATGGGTGCCCATGATACGAAGATCGCCTTCATCCATCCGAAAGCTTCCGGTAAAGTGCTGACAGAATTAACAGAAATAAAAAAATGATCCTGGTTGGAGTGAACCGGTCAGCTTGGTTCATGCATTAACACGGTTAATGCACTCCAAAGTGAGAACTACAATAAATCAAAAACTGATTTATATATTATTCAAAAAGCTGTAACTTTGCGGTTTCATTAAAATTGGGAAAATAGATTAAGGAGCAATAATGAGCAGGGAAAGAAAAATCCTTGAACTGAAGGAAAAAATTGAAAATGCAAAACTGGGCGGTGGTCAGGCGCGTATTGACAAACAGCACCAAAAGGGTAAACTGACAGCCCGTGAACGGGTTCAGATTTTGCTGGATGAAAACAGTTTTGAGGAACTGGATGCTTTTAAACTTCACGACTGTTCTGATTTTGGAATGGAAAAGAAAAAAATATTAGGCGACGGAGTTGTCACTGGTTACGGTAGTATTGACGGACGCCTGGTGTTTGTCTATTCCTTTGATTTTACAGTGCTGGGTGGGTCACTCTCCAAAACTGTGGCGGAAAAAATCGTCAAAGTCCAGGAAATGGCCATGAAAACCGGCTCTCCGATCATTGGTATTAATGATTCCGGTGGCGCCAGAATCCAGGAAGGTGTTGATTCACTGGCGGGATATACAGATATTTTTACCAATAATATTTTAGCTTCCGGCGTTATACCCCAGATCAGCGCAATTGTTGGCCCCTGTGCCGGCGGCGCGGTTTATTCACCGGCGCTTACCGATTATATCTTCATGGTTAGAAAAACAGCCTATATGTTTCTGACCGGTCCGAAAATCGTCAAGAGTGTAACTCACGAAGATGTGACTGCTGAAGAATTAGGTGGCGCTGATACCCATGGTACCAAAAGCGGTGTGACACACTTTACCTATGATGATGAAAAAGCGCTTTTCGAAGGCATTCGCGAATTGGTCAAATATTTACCGCAAAATAATACGGAAGAATCTCCTTTTCAGGCGACACAGGACCCTGTGAACCGAATTGAAGAAGACCTCAATTACCTGGTGCCGGAAGATCCCAATAAACCTTATGATATGCATTCCATCATCGAAAAAATTGTAGATGACGGACAGTTTCTGGAAGTCCAGAAAGATTTTGCCGCCAATTTGCTGGTTGGCTTTGCCCGGCTGAATGGTAAAGCTGTGGGAATCGTCGGCAACCAGCCGAAAGTAATGGCCGGTGTGCTGGACTGTAATTCATCCAACAAGGGCGCCCGTTTTGTGCGCTTCTGTGATGCCTTTAATATTCCGATCATCACTTTTGAAGATGTGCCGGGATTTATGCCGGGAACCGCCCAGGAATTTGCAGGAATCATTAAAAACGGCGCGAAAATGCTGTATGCTTACGGGGAAGCGACAGTTCCGAAAATTACAGTCATTACCCGTAAAGGTTACGGTGGTGCTTTTTGCGTAATGAACTCCAGAAATTTACGTGGCGACCTGAGCTATGCCTGGCCTTCAGCAGAGATTGCAGTCATGGGTCCCAAGGGCGCCAGTGAGATCATCTTCTCAAAAGATATTAAAAATGCTGATGATCCTAAAAAAATGCATGCTGAAAAGATCGAAGAATATCGTGAAAAATTCGCCAATCCCTATGTTGCAGCCTCCAAAGGTCTGATTGATGAAGTGATCGAACCGAAAATTACCCGCTACAAATTGATCAAAGGCCTGGAAATGCTGGCCAATAAACGTGATGAAAATCCAGCGAAAAAGCATGGTAACATTCCGCTATAGGAGACAAAAATGATTGATAAAATTATCGACAATAGTGGTCATGTAAATTCTCTGGCAGGAATTCTTGTTGTATTTGTTGGCCTGATAGCGATTTCCCTGGCGATTGGAATATTTAATAGTGTATCAGGTTTTTTTAAAAACAAACCTAAAAGCAGCCCTAAAATTCCGGCTGAAGTAAAAGAAAAAAAATCAAAGAAAAACAGGATCAAAGAAATTCCGGAAGATGAGTTGGTGGCTATTGCTGTGGCAGTTGAAGCCTATCGAAAAATTCATTTTGATAATTTACAAAATGAAATCACTTTTACACACGGGACTGCTCAGACTGCATGGAAAATGCTGGAGAGAAATCGAAAACCTGTTACGCGAATGAGGTAAAAAAATGAAAGAAAAAGAATTTACTCTGGAAATAAATGGAAAAGATTATTCCGTGATCATCAATGATTTTACTGCCACTACCGCAGAAGTTGAAGTCAATGGGAATAAATATAATGTCAATATTAAAGACCTTGGTATTGAACAGGTCGCTGATTTGAAACCCCAGTTTACAGCTACTGCAGCATCTCAGCAACAGTCTGCCGCATCCGGCGGCGCACCTGCCGAGCCTAAATTGCATAAGCCCAAATCCGTGGCGAATGCCACTGCTATTCTGTCACCATTACCGGGTTTAATTCTGAAAATTCTGGTAAAAGAAGGGGACGAAGTGAAAGCCGGCCAAAACCTGCTGATCATGGAAGCCATGAAAATGGAAAATGAAATTCAGGCCAAAACCGATGGCACTGTAACCTCAATCAATGTCAAAGAAGGCGATTCTGTCGAAGAAGGCATTGAACTGGTTTCAATAGGTTAAGGGGGACTGCAATGGGAGTTTTAGAAAAAATATTCGCCACTACCGGTTTTATGAATATGGAATGGGGCAACATCATCATGATGATTGTTGGTGGTGTTGCAATTTATCTGGCCATCGAAAAAAAATATGAACCCCTTCTTTTATTGCCGATAGGCTTTGGTGTAATCGTCGGAAATATACCCTATATGGAAGGATTGCCTATTGGTGTTTATGATACGGTAGAAAATGGCTTTGATCAAAATTCTGTATTTAGTTTGATATACTATGGCGTATCTTCCGGCGTATTTCCGCCTTTAATTTTCCTGGGAATAGGTGCGCTGACAGATTTTAGTTCACTGATATCCAGTCCAAAATCAATGCTGCTTGGAGCCGCCGCGCAAGCCGGGATTTTTGTCACTTATATTGGGGCCCTGTTGATTGGATTTCATAATCCTGAAGCCGCCTCAATCGGTATTATTGGTGGCGCTGACGGGCCGACCTCAATTTTTCTTTCCTCACAACTGGCGCCTCATCTGTTGGGGCCGATTGCCATTGCCGCCTACTCTTATATGGCCCTTGTTCCGGTTATTCAGCCGCCTATCATGAAATTGATGACGACGGAAAAAGAACGCAGGATCCGCATGAAGCCGCCGAGGAGAGTAACAAAAACAGAAAAAATAATTTTCCCGATTATTGTTGTTATACTGGCGTCTCTGATCGCGCCCGGCTGTCTTGTTCTTGTTGGAATGCTTTGTTTTGGCAATTTGCTTAAAGAGAGCGGTGTAACCGACCGGCTGGCCAAAACCGCTGGCGGCCCGTTATTGGATATTTGTACCATTTTACTGGCTTTTACCGTGGGAATGAAAACACAATCCTCGGAATTTTTGACACTCCGGTCTGTGGGTATCTTTGTACTGGGCCTGGGATCATTTGCGGTTGCCACCTTTTTTGGATTGCTTTTTGCCAAGATCATGAATCTTTTTCTGAAAGATAAAATCAACCCCTTAATAGGTGCCGCCGGAGTATCGGCTGTGCCGAATTCCGCCCGGGTTGTGCATACTTTTGCCAATAAATATGATAAGGACAACCATCTGTTATTTCATGCCATGGCGCCTAACGTTGCCGGTGTTATCGGCTCTGCCATTGCAGCCGGTGTTTTTATTGCAATATTTATGTAAAATAGGAATTAATTTATAAATTAAACGGTATGGTCAATTGATTATACCGTTTTTTATTTAATACCAATCAAATTGAGGAATTATGGCATTAATAACAATTTATACAGATGGCGCTTGTTCCGGAAATCCCGGCCCCGGCGGTTACGGCACAGTGCTCAAGCAAGGCCCATACCGTAAGGAATTATCCGAAGGATATAAATTAACCACGAATAACCGTATGGAAATGCTGGCGGTGATCAAAGGGCTGGAAGCTTTAAAACACGAGAATTCTGATGTAAAAATTTATTCCGATTCAAAATATATCGTCGATGCGGTCAATAAGGGATGGGCCAGGAAATGGCGTACTAATGGCTGGCGGCGGAATAAAAAAGAGATGGCCAAAAATCCTGACCTCTGGGCCCGGTTACTGGATTTAATAGAGAAGCATAATGTGGAATTTCACTGGGTCAAAGGCCATGCGGGGAATCCGGAAAATGAGCGCTGTGATGAACTGGCTGTCACAGCATCGCAGTGTGCGGAATTACTGACTGATGAGGGGTTTTCAAAAATACAATGATCTGTGAACTTTCCCCAACGGGGAAAAACAGCCTAACATAGGGCGAAATAAAATGAAGCCCTATGAGAAGAACACAGAGATCAGGACTTTCCCTGAAAGGGAAATAGAGTTAAAATATTCACTGGAAAATTCCTAGAATGGTATTCAGGTTAATCCCGATAGTTTCTACAGGAAACGTATCGGCGCGA
>CAZCHS010000008.1:0-62173 GCA_964498725.1 uncultured bacterium
ACCATTGTAGCGGATACACAAATCCCGCGTTTTAAGGCTTACAAAAACCTGCGGGAGATCAATCCTGGTCCTTACATGTTTTACTTCAATACCAGTGACGGCTGTCTGTTGGGTTCCAGTCCGGAGATGTTTATCCGTGTGGAAGGTGATGACCGGAAAACTTTGGAAATTCGCCCTATCGCCGGCACAAAACCCCGTGGCATTATCAATGGCAAAATCGATCAAGACTTGGACTCCAAATATGAACTGGAACTGAAACTTGACCCCAAAGAACAGGCGGAGCATACCATGCTGATTGACTTGGCGCGGAATGATGTGGCCAGGGTTTGCGAAAAAGGCAGCCGCTATGTAGATGAGCCTTTTATCATTGAAAAATATTCTCACGTCCAGCATTTAGTCTCCAATGTCAGTGGCACATTACGCAAGGAATTTGACGCATTGCACGCTTATATTGCCTCGATGAATATGGGGACCTTAACCGGTGCGCCAAAAATCGAGGCAATGAAGCTTTTGCGCCGGTATGAAACGGGCAAGCGCGGTTATTACGGCGGCTCTATTGGTTATTTAACGCCCGACGGCAATTTCGATTCCTGCATTATCATTCGTTCCATGCGCTTCAAAAACGGCCACGCTTACATCAAAGTGGGCGCCGGCATTGTCCATGATTCCGTCCCGGAAAAAGAATGGGAAGAAACTATCAGCAAATCCAAAGCCTGTATTCTGGCATTGACAAAAGGAGTGGAAAAATGAAGGTACTCATGATCGATAATTTTGATTCTTTTACTTATAATCTCGTGGATGAACTGGAAAAACAGGATTGCGATGTATCAATTTACAGGAACAACATTTCCATGGAACAGCTGGATACTATCATTGCTAAAAATGACTTCAAGTTGATCGTCATCAGTCCCGGCCCGTCCAATCCGAAAAATTCCGGCATTTGCATGGATGTGATTAAAAAATATTATAAAACAATTCCGATCTTTGGTGTTTGCCTGGGATTTCAATGTATTGTGGAAGCCTTTGGCGGTGTAGTATCGGTTTGTCTTGAAACCGTGCATGGCAAATCCAGCATTATTAAACACAATGACCGGAACATTTTTCATCAATTGCCCAATCCGATTCACGTGGGACGCTACCATTCCCTGTTTGCGTCACAGGTGCCGGCAGATTTTGAAGTGGCGGCCTGGTATGACAATATTCCCATGGCCATTTATCATCAACAGTATCAGCTGAGCGGTGTACAATTTCACCCCGAAAGCATTCTCACTGCCAGCGGTAGCGCTTTGATTAACAATTTATTGAGGAGAATAAAAAATGTTGGACAGAATACTTAACAAAGAAAACCTGACACAGCAGGAAGCTGAATTGCTGATGTCGCAGATTATGTCGGGAGAATTCACAGAAAACCAAATTTCCGGCATTCTGGTGGCCCTGGCAGCCAAAGGCGAAATGGTGGATGAGATTACCGGTTTTGCCCGGGCAATGCGGGAAAAAGCCACTAAAATTCCGGTCGACCGTATCAATGGTGAAATTGTATTTGATTGCTGCGGCACCGGCGGCACCGGCTCCGGTGTGTTCAATGTTTCCACCCTGGTGGCGCTGATCATAGCGGCCGCCGGCATCAAAGTGGCTAAGCACGGCAATCGCGGCGCCACTTCCAAATGCGGCAGCGCTGATATTCTGGAAAACCTTGGTTTGAAATTGATATCCGATACAACTGCGGTTTCCCATTCAATTACACAGACACATTTTGGTTTTCTCTTTGCCCCGTTCCTGCACAAGGCCATGAAATATGCGATTCAACCCCGGCGTGAATTGGGCGTGCGAACAGTTTTTAATATTCTGGGGCCATTAACCAATCCGGCTGATGCCAATTATCAATTAATGGGCGTTTTTGATTCAAGATTAACAGAAACGATTGCCAAAGTCCTGGGAAACCTGGGTGTGAAGCGCGCCATGGTAGTCAATGGTGACGGTAATCTTGATGAGGTTTCAACCATCGGCAAAACAAAAATATCTGAGTTAAATAATGGCGTGGTAAAGACCTTTTTTGTGACACCGGAGCAATTCGGCATTCAGCGGGCAAAAATCGAGGATATCCGGGGCGGTGAAATTCAGGACAATCTGCGCATTGCCATGGACATTCTGCGTGGGAAAAAAGGGCCGAAGCGTGATATAGTGGTGCTGAATGCGTCTTTTGCGCTAAAAGTCTGTGATGCTGTGGAGTCTATCGAAGATGGCATTGTAAAAGTTGAGCAATTGCTGGATTCCGGAAAAGTCCTGGCAAAACTGCAACAAATCAAGGAGTTATCAGCAAAATGATCATGCATGAAATTATAACGAATACAAAAAATGAACTGGAAAAGCGGAAGCGGGAATTTCCACTGGAAACATTTCAGGATAAGCTCACGCCTTCCCGGCGGAATTTTAAGCAATCGCTGCTAAAAGGCCGCAGTATCCATCTGATCGCTGAAATCAAACGAAAATCCCCTTCCAAAGGATTGATTAGGCCGGAGTCGAATATCATGGAAATTGCCACCATCTATGAAAATCATCCCCTGGTGAATGCCATTTCCTTTCTGACGGATTACAAATATTTCGGTGGAAAAATCGAAGAGATACGAGAAATCTCAAAAATTATCACTAAACCGGTTCTGCGCAAAGATTTCATCATCGATGAATACCAGATCTATGAAGCCCGCTATTTCGGCGCTGATGCAATACTTTTGATTGCTTCCCTCCTGTCAAGCAGTCAAATGGAGCAGTTCATTGACCTTGCCAGATCATTAAACATGGATTGCCTGGTGGAAGTTCACAATACTGAAGAAATTGTCAAACTGCCGGATACTGTTGAGATTGCCGGCATAAATAATCGTAATCTGAAGGATTTTTCCATTTCCCTGGAGACAACAATTGAACTTTCACACCAATTAAAATCAAAATGCGATGTGATCGTCACAGAATCGGGTATTCATTCCAGGGATGATGTTCAGCGAGTCAGGCCCTACGCCGATGCCATGCTGGTTGGCACTTCCATCATGAATAAACCGGACATTGGCTCACAAATATATCAGCTCTATCGTCCGAAAGTGAAGATCTGTGGCATTACGCAACTGGCAGATGCGCTATTTTCTGTCGCGCAAGGGGTTGATTACCTGGGATTTATTTTTTATGAAAAATCTAAACGGTACATCTCTCCTGCCGCCGCCAAAACTATTATCGATAAGGTAAAACCACAAAATCCACAGACAAAATTTATCGGCGTTTTTGTGAACGAGGAAAAATCAGATTTATTAAAAATCATGAAAGAGTATTCATTGGATTTTGTGCAACTCCATGGCGAAGAAAATGAGACCTACTTTTCTGATATCAGAGAGAAAACCATCAAAGTCTTTCGTGTGGAAGACCAGATGAATCAGTTTCAAATCGACCATATCAATCGCTGCAAAGCGGCTGGTGTGCTGCTGGATACTTATGCCAAAATAGCCCGCGGCGGAACTGGCAGACCCTTCAACTGGCGTAATATCAAAGATATTACCCATGATAATCTGTTTCTTGCCGGTGGGTTGACTCCTGAGAATGTTAATAAAGCCCTGAATTTCAAACCCGATGTGCTGGATATCAATTCCGGTGTGGAAATAGCGCCGGGAATTAAGAATCATGGAAAAATTGAGACAATTATGAATTTATTAGCCCGCGGAACACGCGGATAGAAACGAATTAAATTGTTGTGAAAATATGGAACTAATCTTCGAGATATCGAGATTGCTTCGTTCCTCGCAATGACAGATTAATTAAATATTAGTGAACATCTGCATTATCCGCGGAAAAAAAATTGAGGAAAACAATGAAAAAAGGATATTATGGAAAATGGGGCGGACAGTTTATTTCGGAATTGCTGATGCCGGCGATTCTGGAACTGGAAAACGTCTTTAAAGAGATTAAAGATGACGATAGTTTTCTTACTGAATTACAGGAACTGCTACAGGATTATTCCGGCCGGCCGACGCCGCTCACCTATTGTCCGAATCTAAGTCAAGAACTGGATACCCGGGTCTATCTGAAGCGTGAAGATCTTAATCATACCGGAGCCCATAAAATCAATAATGCCCTTGGACAAGCGCTGTTAGCCAAGAAATTAGGTAAGAAGCGCATCATCGCGGAAACCGGCGCCGGACAGCATGGGGTTGCTACTGCAACGGCCTGCGCCCGGCTGGGGCTGGATTGTGAAATTTACATGGGTGAAGTGGATTGTGAGCGCCAGAAAACCAATGTTTACCGCATGGAATTACTGGGCGCCAAAGTGGTACCGGTGAAATCCGGCACCCGCACATTAAAGGATGCTATCAATGAGGCGCTTAGGGATTGGAGCAGCAGTGTCACTTCAACCCATTATCTGTTGGGTTCTGTATTAGGACCTCATCCTTTTCCCGAGATTGTCACCTATTTCCAAAGTGTCATCGGCCGGGAGGCCCGCGAACAAATCCTGAAAAAAACCGGATATCTCCCCAATCATGTGGTGGCTTGTGTCGGCGGCGGCAGCAATGCTATCGGCATTTTCAAAGGATTTTTAAAAGACAAAGAGGTTAAGTTAATTGGCGTGGAAGCCGGTGGCAGAGGAATTAAATCCGGAGATCACGCTTCGCGGCTTTGTGACCCCAAGAGCGCCTTTCCCGGCATCTTTCAGGGCACGAAAACCTATGTACTGCAGCACAATATGGGGCAGATCAAAAACACCTATTCCATCTCGGCCGGCCTGGATTATTGCGCCATCGGCCCGGAACACATGGACCTGTTTGACCGGGGACGGGCCAAATATGATTACCTCACTGATGAGTATGCGGTCAAAGGATTCAAAATGCTGTCGGAACTGGAAGGCATTATTCCGGCGCTGGAGTCATCACACGCTGTGGGCTATGTTATTAAAAATAAAGATGATTTTGCAAAAGATGAGATTGTCCTGATCAATCTTTCCGGCCGTGGCGATAAAGATTTAATGAATGTATTAAACTATGAAAGAGATCAGAATGAACTACAATGAAGTTTACGATAGATTGAAAACACAAGGTAAAATAGCTTTCGTTCCCTTTACAATGCTGGGGTTTCCAAATTATGCTGTAAGTCTGGAAATCATAAAGACCATAATTGATAATGGCGCTGATATTTTGGAATTGGGTCTCCCCTTTTCTGATCCGGTAGCTGATGGCCCGGTTATCCAGGAAGCAAATACCATTACCCTTGCCAATGGATTCAACACGGAAAAATGTTTCCAGTTATTAGCCGATATCAGACAGTATAGTAAAATTCCTATCGGTCTGCTAGTATATGGAAATTTAATCTATCATTATGGTATTGAAAAATTCTATAAGCGATTAGGTGATTTGAAAATCAATTCGGTTTTGATACCGGATATTCCACCGGAAGAATGCGATGACTATTTAGCAGCCGGCCGGCGGAATAATGTGGAAAGTGTTTTTATCATTACACCCATTACGCCGGAAAAGCGGCTGAATTTAATCTTAGAAAAGACCACCGGCTTCATTTATTTAATTTCCAGACTTGGAGTGACGGGAACCCACAAAAGCGCGGATAACCACCTGAAATCCATTATCACCAAAATACAAGACAAAACAAATCTCCCAATAAATGTCGGCTTCGGTATATCAACGCCTGAGCACCTGAAAAACCTTAAAAAACTGAGTGTCGACGGTGGAATTATCGGTAGCGCCATAATTAAGATCATAAATAAAAATATGAGCCATCCTCAAAAGTTGAGTCGCGACCTAACCCATTATTTAAAAACTATTACGGCAGCAAAATAAAAATCTCTTTTCCTTAAATCTAAAAGGGGTGATACTCAATGTCATTCCTTTTTTAATTAATTCTTTATTTTCAATTGTTTGAATTTTATAAACTTTTCAGGAATATTTTTAAAAACTTTAACCCTTTACAAAAAAAATATTTGGACAAGAAAAAATAATTATTAAATTTCAAATAATCGGCAATTTTAATCATCCCAGGTAGGAGGTCTTTTAGGGTGAGATTCATTATCAAAACTACATGTGAAGAAGAACAATGTGTTCCGTTTAATTATCATTTGCAACTGAACAATATCATTCGGTATGCCCTTGTTATTGGAATTGACCGTCTTGAAAACCAGGGAATTATCCGCGGCGTACACCTGGAAACTCTGAAAAAGGTAATTATTGAGCAAAAGCATTACACCTATTCCAAATTTAATTATTTTCCCAAAAACATCAATCCCGATGGTTTTTATAATATACGCCGGGGTGAATTATTATTTTCCACGCCCCTGCCCGATGAATATTTTAGTTATTTTATTAATATCTTTCGGGATTATAAATTCATATTTCGATTTAATGGTGAAGAGATTACATTTAACGCCACCTATCTTGAACGGCTGGAATGTCCGGAATTCAGCAACAAAATGCATTTCATCACAAAATCTCCCATCGCTGTCTGTACCATTTGGCAGACAAAATTCAACTCGGTGCGCAAACATTTTTTTAACTATGTAAAGCATAAGGAGCGCAAGAAATTCATATCCCGGCTTAAACAAACCCTCATTAATAAATATGAAGAAGTGAATGGGAATTTATACACCGGCAATAACCATCTCTTTTTTAAATTCGATAATCAATATATCAAAGAAAATCGCGGCAAGATCAGCAAATTGATCCATTTTGAAAATAATGAAAAGATAAAGGCTTTTGAGGCGCCTTTTGTCATTGAAGCGGACCCTGAACTTATAAAAGTTGGCTATCATTGTGGATTTGGAGAGGAAAATGATCGTGGCTTTGGGTGTGTGGAAATTAATGACAAGGAGTAGTAAAATGTACGCCCAAGAGGAGTCGAACCCCTAACCTTCTGGTCCGTAGCCAGACGCTCTATCCAATTGAGCTATGGGCGCATCATCATTTAAAAAGCGGCTAAATTTATAGTTTTAATTTCAAACAGGCAACAAAAAATAATCAAAAAGTTGATTTATCCGTGTCTTTATATTTCTGCTGCAATTTTGTTAGTTCTGATTTCAATTCAGCAATTATTGATGCATATTTTTTATTTTCATAATTATTAACTATTTCCATTGGGTCTTCCTGCAAATCATAAAACTCCCAGATATCTTTTTCGCCATAGAAATGGATCAGTTTGTAACGATGGGTTCTGATACCATAATGTTTTCTGACGTAATGCCAGCCATGGGGATATTCATAATAATGGTAATACATTGCCTTGCGCCAGTTTGAAGGTGTTTTACCACGAGCAACAGGTCGCAGGGATTCTCCCTGCATATCCGAAGGTATTTGCACATTGGCATAATTGAGGAATGTTGGCGCAAAATCCAAATTGAGTACAATATCATCACTGACCTGACCGGCTTTTATCTCTTTCGGATACCGCATTACCAGGGGCATACTAAGGGATTCTTCATACATAAACCGTTTATCATACCAGCCATGCTCACCCAGATAAAAACCCTGATCGGAAGTATAAATAACAATCGTGTTTTCATCAAGCCCTTTCTCATCCAGGCAATCCAATAACCGCCCGATATTATCATCGACAGATAATATACAAGCAAGATAATCCTGCATATACCGTTGATATTTCCATTCCAATAAATTTTTACCGTCTAATTTTGCTTTTTCAAATTCTTCACTGATCTTGTTATAATGGTTATTCCAGATTTTAAGCTGCTCCGGCGACAGGTTTTTTGTGTAATTAATTCGTGGCTCAGTGACTTTTTTCAGGCCGCCGGTGCCGGTTTGTTTATCATAATTTTTCGGGTTTAGTTTCAGGTCAAAGGTCAACCACATATCCTTTATTCGCATGTCAGCATGGCCGGCAGTTTCACGGCGGGTCTGATAATCATCAAATAATGTTTTCGGTATGGGAAATTCTTTATTTTTAAATTTTTCCAAATATTCTAAGGGCGGCATCCAGTTACGATGGGGCGCTTTGTGATGAACAAGCATGCAAAAGGGCTTGTCTGATTTTCTGGTTTCAAGCCAGTTAATTGCTTTGTCAGTAATGACATCAGTCGTGTAGCCGGTTTCTTTGATTTCGCCTGAAAGTGTTTTGAAACGCGGATTATAATATTCACCCTGTCCGATAAGAACCTCCCATTGGTCAAAGCCGGTGGGTTCGGTTTTCAAATGCCACTTCCCGAAAATTGCCGTTTCATAGCCGTTTTCCTGAAGTATTTTAGGAAAGGTCTGCTGGGAACCATCAAAGGGATCCCGGTTATCGCGCAAGCCATTAAGATGACTATACTTCCCGGTCAGCATTACAGCGCGGCTGGGAGCACAAATGGAATTAGTGACAAAACTATTGTTAAAGCGGATGCCTTCCCCAGCAATGCGGTCAATATTGGGTGTATTGATCAGACTGTCATCATAGCAGCTGATTGCTTTTTCCGCGTGGTCATCACTCATTATAAACAGTATATTAGGACGTTGACGGATTTTGTTACGGTTGCACTTTATCAAATTTCCACTTAGACTAACGCCAAGAGTCGCTATTCCTAAGGATTTTATAAAAGTTCTGCGTGATTTCATACCGGCCTCTCTTTTATTTCCATTTTCTTAATAATATATTCAATTACTTGTGAGATCAAAATAAATTTATGATTAATATAATGAAATGGTTATAATTTGCTTTGTTAAAAATGGAGGTGATTTTGAATTTTACATGTGAATTAGATATTAAATACAGATTTTTTACCTTATCGGATATAAAGGTGAAAAATTCCCGGGTTGGTTATGAAAAATTGGTGGAGTGCGGAACGGCATATTTGAATAATCATTCCCTGCCCCTGAGCAAGATACCCGGCGTTCGGACAGCCCGTGACCTGTTTCGTCAATTGAAAATCGATCCCACCCGGCACCGGCCCTCTTCCGAAGCATTATTAAGAAGAGCGATGAAAGAAAAGGGATTTTACTCTGTCAATAATGTGGTAGATGTTTGCAATTGGTGCGCCCTGGATTTTTTATTACCCAATGGCGTCTATGATCTTGATAAAATTCACGGTGATATTGTATTGCGGGAAGGCAAACCCGGTGAATCCTATACCGGCCTGAACAACAAACCAGTGAACCTGGCCGGCCGGTTTTGTCTGGCTGATGAAAAGGGCCCTTTTGGGTCACCGATCACGGATTCCAAACGGACAAGTGTTGATCTGAACACCACAAATATCGGTGTGATAATCTACGCTCCCCATTATTATGATTCAGATAAATTGGAAGACCTGGAAAATATAATGGTCTCCAGAATTAAAAAATCCTCCGAAGTTTAAAAAACCTGGGAGGATTGGAATGTAAATTAGTTAATAGAAACCAGTTTTAAATCAAAAGTTAGGTCTTTACCGGCTAACTCATGATTGGCATCCAGTTTCACTTTATCATCACCGATTTCCATAAT
The DNA here is from genome assembly GCA_964498725.1 of uncultured bacterium. Classification (GTDB taxonomy): domain Bacteria; phylum Fidelibacterota; class UBA2242; order UBA2242; family JAFGTP01; genus JAFGTP01. The sequence goes on from CAZCHS010000008.1 coordinate 9,445, forward strand.
AGAAACGGTCAATACCTGTCCGGATGGATGCTGCATGTGCAGTTTCTGTCCGATTTGCGGTTCCATACCTTCCGGAAGTTGTGATTTATCCACTTCGATAATCCGTTGCGGGTCCCGGGGTCCATAGGCATCATCAGAAGCAATAGAAATGGTTTTTTCTTCACCCTCTTCCATGCCGGTAACACCTTCATCAAATCCGGGGATCATCTGGCCGCTTCCCAGCACGAATTCCAGAGGTTCGCGTTCCAGTGAACTGTCAAATACGGTACCGTCTTCGAGTTTTCCTGTATAGTGTACTTTTACTTTGTCGTCTTTTTTTGCTTGAGACATTATCTCTCCTAATTATTTTAAAAATAGCGTTCTAAATATGTGAAAAAAAGTTGCCAATCCCAAATTGTTTTTGGAATAGCAACTTTTCATAGTCTTTATATACTTTATTTAGGCGACAGAGTATCCGGCGTTATCTACTGCTTTTTCAAGGGCCGGCAGAATATCTTTATCAGCATCATGATCCACAGTGACTTCACCGGTATTTAGATTGATCCTGACATCATTAACCTCATTAACATCTTTGAGCGCTTTTTCCACGCGCATGACGCAATGATTGCAGGTCATGCCTTCAACTTTAATTTTTTGTGTACTCATTTTATTTTCTTTGAGTGTTATTCTCGGTTTTACAGGTGGAAATGCCAAAGGGCTTATAGAGCAGACAATTGCCCGCCAATCCGGTAAGTAATGGAATCAAGCCCACTGCTCCCCACCAGGATTGATAATAAATACCAACGGCGATGATCGCCACTCCAAGGATAATCCGAATAATTTTGTCAGTTTTTCCAACATTACACTTCATTTTGCTTCTCCTTTATGTTTTTGGTTTAAATCTTTTCAGGCTTAGCGAATTAGTCACCACGGAAACCGAACTGAAAGACATAGCCGCGCCGGCAATGATCGGGCTGAGGTAGCCCATCGCCGCGATGGGAATTCCAATAATATTGTAAATAAAAGCCCAAAAAAGATTTTGTTTTATTTTCAACATGGTTTTCTGTGATAAATTTATAGCGGTGACAATAGTTGTCAAACTGGTATTCATCAGGGCAATGTCACCGGATTCAATGGCGATATCACTACCTGATCCCATGGCAATACCAATGTCCGCCTGGGCAAGGGCCGGCGCATCATTGATACCGTCACCCACCATAGCCACGGTTTTTTGTTCTTGCTGTAATACTTTAACTTTGTCCGCTTTGTTTTCCGGCAGTACTTCCGCGAAGATGTTTTCCTTTTCAATACCGACCTGCTGACCGATGGCGGTAGCAGTTTTAATATTATCGCCGGTTATCATATAGACTGTGATGCCCATCTCTTTTAATTGGGAGATAGCGCGCTTTGAATCAGGTTTAACTGTGTCAGCCACAGCGATTATTCCGGCAAATTTGCCGTCAATGGCAACATATACAGCGGTTTTTCCTTCCAGTTCAAGACTTGTAGCATCGGACATAAAATTGTCAATCACAATATCATTATCCTTCATCAAAGTCTTTGTGCCGGTGATAATTTTTTTATCAAAGAGGTTCGCGCGAATACCTTTACCGGGAACCACTTGAAAATCGTCACATTCCGGTATGTCAATGGACTGATCTTTCGTATAGTTTACAATCGTGTCGGCGATGGGATGTTCTGATTTATTTTCAGTGCTGGCAACATATTGCAGGAATTCCCGGTCATCCATTGTTGTATAATTCAACACATCTGTAACTTCCGGTTTTCCTTTTGTAATGGTGCCGGTTTTATCCAAAATAATTGTATCGATTTTATGGGCAATTTCCAGGCTGACACCGGATTTAACAAGAATACCATTCTCGGCTCCCTTTCCGGTTCCCACCATAATGGCGGTTGGTGTTGCCAGTCCCAGGGCGCAGGGGCAGGATATGACAAGCACAGAAACAGCGGCTATAACAGCGGCTGACAGATTACCGGTGATGAAAAACCAGAGCAAAAAGGTAATAACAGCAATGGAGATCACCACCGGCACAAAAATACCGGAAATTTTATCGGCAAGGCGCTGAATCGGGGGTTGGCTGGCCTGGGCTTCCTCAACAACCCGGACAATATTCGCCAGAACAGTATTCTTACCAATTCCCGTCGCAATAAAATTAAAGGAACCGTGATTATTCACTGTACCACTGTAAACCTGATCGTCAATAGATTTTTCCACCGGCAAACTTTCTCCGGTGAGCATGGATTCATCGATTGAGGATTTGCCTGATTTTATAACACCGTCAACCGGTATCCGTTCACCAGGGCGGACAATTATTTCGTCACCTTTCTCAACCAGTTCGACAGGAACATCTTCTGTTTTTCCATCTTTCTGAAGACGGGCTGTTTTTGGCTGAAGTCCTACTATTTTTTTAATAGCTTCCGAAGTTTTTCCCTTGGCCCGGGCTTCAAAATATTTACCCAGCAGGATCAGGGTAATCAAAATGCCCGATGCTTCAAAATATAATTCTGGATGAACACCTTCCGGATACGCTCTGAAAAAGCCATTGTAGACACTGAAAAAATATGCCGCCGATGTACCCAGTGCAACTAATAGATCCATACCCGGACTACCGGCTTTCAAGCCATGATAGGCGGTTTTATAAAATTTCCAGCCGATGATGAACTGGATCGGTGTGGTAAAAACAAACTGAAACCACGGGTTATGGAGTAAAGGCGCATGAATCTTAAAAACCATGGAGATCATCGCCAGTAACAAGGGAAAACTGAGAATAATTGAGGCAATGAGCCGGATCTTCAATTTTCGGGATTCACCGTCTGTCTCTGATTTTCCATTCTTTGCCAGTTCTGCGGAATAGCCGGCCTCTTCCACCGCCTGAATCAATTCTTTTTCAGAAACAGTATTGCTGTCAAAGGTAACAGTGGCTTTTTCCATTGCCAGGTTAACCACCGCGTCTTGAACACCATCCTTTTTGTTGAGGGATTTTTCAACGGCTTTTAAGCAATTGACACAAGTCATTCCACCAATATTAAATTCTACTTCCCGGGTATCGGAATCCTTGGCGGAATACCCCAATTGCTCAATGGTATTGTATATCTCTTCGGGTTTAATTTTGGACTCATCAAAATCGAGAATGGCATTGTTTGCGGATAAATTAACTTTTACCCTGTTAACGCCCTCTTTTTTATTGAGACCCTTTTCAATGGCAAGCACACAATTGGCGCAGCTCATTCCCTGAATGTCAATTTTTTTGTTTTTCAAGGGTACTCCTGATTAAAGTGATGATTTAATGACTTCGTTCAGAAGAGTTTCAATCTTTTCGGTTATCGATTCTATGGGTTTAGAATAAAAGAATGTGCTGATAAAACTTGGCTTTTGAAATTCTATTTTGGTTTCATTCCCGTCCTGATATAATGCTATTTTGCAGGGCAGAAAAACCCCGGCGCTTTTTTTCTGGGACAATATTTCCTGGGCAAATTTTGGATTACAGACTTCCAGGATCAGATAATCTTCATAATCAATGTTCAACGTTTTTCTGATCTTTTCAGACAAATCCAGTTCATTCAATACTTTGAAACCCGAATTCTCAACTTCCGTCTTTATTTTTGTTGCTACTTCTTTAACACTTTTTTTACTTTTATACTTTAAACTAAAATCTTGCATTATGTCTCCTTTAATTTTCCTATTATTTTAGTATGATTATAGATTCAATTAAAGGTTACAGATTTTAAATTAATATGTCAAAATATTAATATTTTCTAATGGGAATGGAGAAGGTAAAAGTACTGCCCTGATCGATCCCGGCGCTGTCCACCCGGATTTTTCCGCCATGCAGTTCTACCAGCTGTTTTGTGAGGGAAAGCCCCAGGCCGGTGCCCTTGTATTTTTTTGAGAAACTGGAATCAATTTGCTCAAACTTTTTGAATATTTTATCCCGATGATCGGCGGAGATACCGATACCGGTATCCGCAATCGATATTTCCATATTATTATTTTTAATATCGCAGGAGATTGAGATTTTACCGCCGTCAGGAGTAAATTTTACAGCGTTGGACAGCAGATTGTACATGATTTGTTTCAGTTTTCTTTCATCGGCAATGAATTTTTGTTCATCAACCCGGTCGCTGATTTTCTGTTCGATTTTAATATTGTGTTTAAAGGCTTTTTCTTTGATCATTACCAAACTATTACCGATAATATGGCGAATTTTAATGTCCTTTGGCTCCAGTGGCATTTTACCGGCTTCAACTTTTGACAGATCCAGAATATCATTGATCAGGTCCAGTAAATGAGTACCGCTTACCAAAATATTATTGACATACTTTTTCTGCTTATCATTCAGTTCACCAAAGAGTTCATCTTCCAGCAGTTCGGAATATCCGATCACGGAGTTCAGGGGTGTTCGCAGCTCATGGCTCATATTAGCGAGGAACTCACTTTTGGATTTATTGGCGATTTCCGCATTTTGCTTGGCGGTGTTTGCGGCAATAATGTTTTCTTTGATACGGGTAATGTCATGGCAAAAAATCCTAATAATGTCATGTTCCGGCATAAAGTAAATGTATTGGTCATAATATTCATCAAAGACTTTGATCTCTCTGGAATAAAAATTTGTTTTATTATTTTTCATGTCATCGACAATATCATTGATTCCGAGTAAAATGGGGTGATTAAAGGAATCCTGTTCCAGGGTTTTAAATTTTTCTTTTACCAACTTATTGGTGTAAACAATTTCACCTTCCTGATTCAGCGCAATGAGCGGACTAGGATTTTGTTCGGGAAAGGTGGCCAGTTGGCTGAGTCTTTTTTGTGTAAACCGTTTTTTGGTTATGTCCTCTTTAATGCCTACATAATGTGTGATTTTTCCATTTTTGAAAACCGGAGAGATAACAGCTTCTTCCCAGTATAGTTCCCCATTCTTTTTTTTGTTTTGGAATACGCCTTTCCATACACCTCCGCTGGAAATAGTTGCCCATAAGTCTTCAAATATCTCAGGTTTTGTATTACCGGAATTCAATATGCGGGGATTTTTTCCAATTGCCTCATTCAGCGTATAGCCTGTCAAACTTTCAAAGAATTTATTCACATATTCAATGCGGCCTTTGGCATCTGTAAGAACAATAGAGATCGGTGACTGGTCAAGGCCCAGCTGGAAAATATTCAATGTATCCTGTTTTTGTTCCAGTTCCTGAAGGGCTTTTTTACGCTCGGTAATATCACTGATACTGGCAACAATATCTTCACCATTCGTATGCCTGGACAAACTTGCCCGGTACCATTTATCTTCGAGTTTGTACTCATACTCCTGGCTTTTATCGGACTTCAGCAAATCCGAAACGGCCTTTTTATATCGAATAAAAACTTCCGGCGGCATAACATCGATGATATTTTTGCCCATGAATTCAGCAGTATATAATTGGGTTTGGATATCATCAGAAATATATGCGTCTACAAAAGTGTTGTCCTGATCCAGCACAAAGACCATATCACTCATGGAGGAAATGATCAGACGTAATTTTTCTTCACTTTTCGTAAGCGCCTGCTCTATTTTTTTCTTTTCCGTAATGTCAATGGCCATGCCGATCAGCAGATTGATTTCACCTTTTTCGTTGCGCATGGCTGTGACTGAAAGATCCACCCAGATAATCTCTCCATTTTTATGAAAATATCTTTTTTCCATGCGGTATTCATTGGATTTGTTGTTTTTGATTTTGTTAAATTTTATAAATTCTGTTTGTAAATCTTCCGGATGTGTAAAATCCACAAAATTCATTTTCAATAATTCTTCCCGTGAATACCCTAAAAGATTTACAAGGCTTTGATTAAGGTCAAGGAGTTCGCCAGTTTTCTCTACAAGTGCAATTCCAATATTGGATTGCTTAAACAATCCCCGGAATTTGGCTTCGCTTTCTTTGATCTTCAGTGTTGCCAAGCGTTCTTCTGTGATATCACGACTGATGAGTTGGACGGTCTTTTTGTCAACATTCGGAATAACCACATTTTCAAAATATCGCTCATTATCATGGTCCGTAAATTTGACGGTTTTATTTTCCATAATGGCTTTATTAATATTGATCGCCCGCATTTTAAAAACCGCTTTGCTCATAAAATTATCAATCGTCTTGTTTTCCAGGCATTTACGTTCGGCTTTCATGAACTTTGCAAATTTATCATTACAGGTAATGACTTTTCCTTCCAGGTTCATTTCGGCAATCATATCAGGAGAATTATTCACCAGGGAGCGGTAGCGATTTTCACTTTCTTTTATTTCCTGTTGAGCTCTTTTACGAGAGGTCACCTCCTGTTGGATACCAAAATGGCCCAGTATCCTGCCCCGGTCATCATAGATGCAGACATAATTACCTTCGATCCAGATATCAGTACCGTCAAATTTTTTCTCAGCGGTATCAATATAAAGTGTGCCATTATCAAAAAATTTACGCCATACTTTTTTGCCGTAGTTGACATCATGCTTGTAAAAATCCCGCGGCGTTTTTCCGATAAAATCCTTTTCCCGGGCACCGTATTGCCGTAGCATCGCTTTATTAATTTTTGTGATCCGCTGATGATCGAAAACATATTCAAGGGTTTTTTCTTTATCAATCTTATCATTCCAGATTACCGGTTCATCGAGCATCATAATAAAAAAACCAGCCAGGGGTTGGTTAAAAAAGAGTTCCAGCCGCGCCATTGATTCTTTGATTTTGATTTCCGCCTGTTTCCGGTCTGTAATGTCAACCATTGTGTGCAGAATTACTTCGTTGTCATCCACCCAGTCAATTTTCTTTTCTGTAATGAAAAACCATTTTTCCCGTTTTTTATCATGAATTTCATACTTGCAAATTTCATTGGAGGTTGTCGTTGTTTTATGACCCACACAATCTTTACAGGGTTCATCACTGTTAAAAATATACTCATAACAAGTCTTTCCGCGAATATCGCCAAATTCTTTTTTAAAAGGCTTGTTGATAAATAAAATTTTAAAATCCTTGGCGTCTGACAGAAAGATGTAATTTTCCATGGTGTCAAAAATCGTTTGCAGGCGCCTGTAAATTTTTTTCCTGGCGGAAATATCCCGCACTGAAGATAAAGCATAAAAATTATTGTTTTCCTTGTAAACGAAAGAACTGACTTCAACAGGAATTAACTTTCCGCTTTTAGTGATATGCTTCGTCTCAAAAAATATTTCCCCTTCCTGAGTTGCACTGTCAAAAACTTCATGAATATTATCGGTTTCCTGCTTAATTTCATGATCAAAATCCGCCGGTGACATGGTTAGAAATTCTTCCCGGCTATAGCCCAGCATACGCACCGCAGCCTCATTGATTTCTTTCAGCTTATCCGGCCGTCCGCCTGGCAGTAGTTTGTGCAGATATAAAGCGTCCCGGGAGTTATTGAAAATATTTTTCAGGCGTTGCTCACTATTAGACACCTTTATTTCCGATAATTTTCGCTGGGTAATGTTTTCATGGGAAACCACCAGGTTGATCTGTTGCTTATTATAAAACCGGGTTACTTTCAGTAAAAACCAGCGCTTTGCATATTTGCTATGACAGCTGTATTCTTTTTGATATGATTCGGATTTTCCATTGAGCACAGCAGTGATACCATCATGTATTTCACGGGCTCCCTCACTTCCGGGCCCCCGGGATTCTTTTACCACCTCAAGATAATTGATGCCAATGGCGTAATTGGGCAAAGATAATTCATTTTCATCGGCAAACTTCTTCCAGGCCTCATTGACATTTACAATGACGCCCTCTTCATTTAATACCGCGATATGTGAACCAAGAGCATTGAGGGTGGAAAATAAAAAATTTTTATAATCTTCGAGATTTTTTTCCGCGGCCAGTTTTTGCCGGCGCTGAAAGATACTGTGGATGGCATGGGAAATATCATCCGCCAATTCATTGAACAGGCTTATTTCGTCCTGATCTTTGGAAAAATTTTTGGAAATCGCGGCATAGATATAGCCATAATTATTTTCTTTATACTTGAGCCGGGCAAGGATTGCGTGGCTAAATTCAATACTGTTTTTTAAGATACATCCATCGCACTGAAAATCTGTGTCCAAAACAATATAATCTTTGGAAGAATTATTTAGTGTATTGATACAATTTAAATTTTTGGCCTTTATTTTCCGGTTGGCGAAATTATTCATTATCGGAGACCCATCTTCATGATAGATTTCAACTTCTTTTTCATTCATCGGATTCTGAGTATAAATCCAAACATTGGAATACTCATGGGATTCAGTTAAAGTACTGCATATTTCCGGCAACAGAATTTCCAGCTTGCTTTCTTTGGCAATCAGTTGATTGACTTTGCGAATAGATTCCAAATTCCTGTTCAGGTGCGTGATCTTGAGTTTATTCTTTTCAGATGCTGTTATATCGGATATTGAAAACTGGATTTCACGGACCGCTTTTTTAAAATCGATAAAATTGGTTACTTTTTCAGCTTTGATCTCAACATAATAACTATTGTCATTATGAAAAATCTTGAGTTCCAGTGATTTATCCAGGGGTTTCTTAATGATTGATTTGATTCGCGACCGGTAGATTGATTTGTAGTCATCATCAATCAGGTTAATAAAATTGAGGTTGGTCAATTCCAGCGGCGAAACATCAAACATATTGGCGAAAGTGAGATTGACTTTACGGATTAGAGAATTATGATCGATAATAACAAAACCCACCGGGGAATTATTAAACAATTGGTGATAATGGTCTTTTAATAAGGATAGTTTATGCTGGGCGTCAATCAGTTCTTCATTCTGCATTTCCAGTTCGGCTTGATGGATTTTCAGATCCTGAACAACTTTTTTCGTTTCTTCCGGAGACAGGTTTTTGATCTGTTCTTCATCAATTTCCGGCAGTTTTTTATCCATATCTTTAATTTTTTTCATTAAAACACCCTAATTAGAATTTAAACCAAAAAGTGCTGCCTCCGTCAGGATTATTATACACACCGATTTCACCGTCATGGGCTTCCACAGCGTATTTACAAAAGGTCAGCCCAAGCCCGGTGGAGTATTTTTCACCGCCGGAACGGGATTCCACCTGTCCGAATTTTTCAAAGATCTGCTTCCAGAATTTTTCCGGTATGCCGGGGCCGTTATCAATGACTTTTACCATAATCCGGTTATCTTCTTTCCCCACATCGATAATAAGCCGGTCGTTTTCATCACTGTATTTTATGGCATTGGTGATCAGATTTTCCAGCACCCGCTCAATTTTGCCTTTATCAATAGTCAGGGGTAACTGTTGAAAATCAGTTTTCAGTTCTATCCGGATTTGCTTATTATTGGCAGCAAATAATCGCATTGCCGCGTCAACCACTTCAATAAAGTCAGTTTCGCTTTTCTGCAGTTTCATTTCGCCTTTTTCAAATTTATTGATGTCCAGGAGAGAACTGACCATTTCTATCAAGCGGTTGGCTTGTTCATCAATTACGCCGATCATTTTCTGCTGCATTTCGTTACCGGAACTCATGATCTGGGATTTTAAAATATCAATATACCCAACCATTCCGGAAAGCGGATTGCGCATATCATGAACGATCATGTGGTTCAATTCATCATTGAGTTTATGCAGTTCTTCTAATTGTTGCACGTGTTCTTTTTGCTCGTCAATCAATTTTTTCATAAATATGGCATTTCTGGAGCGCAGCAAAACATCCTTGGCATGAATCGGTTTTGACAGAAAATCAGTGGCGCCCAATTTCAGTCCCTTGGTTATATCTTCCCGGCCGTCAAGTGCGGTTATAAAAATAATCGGAATAGACAGGGTCTCCGGGTCTTTCTTTAACTGTTCACAAACTTCATAACCGGTCATATCCGGCATCATAATGTCCAGTAAGATGAGATCAGGGGCATAGGCTTTGGTAATTTCCAGCGCTTCGGAACCATTACTTGCTGATTGTACCTCATGCCCGCTTTCAGTTAAAATATCCTCTAAAATTTCTCTGTTTGTTTGTTCATCATCAACAATTAACACTTTTGCCGAATCATCATATTCTTTGGTAAATCTTATCATTTTTTTTCCTGTTTTATAGATATTTATTTATGGTTTCCATTATTGTTCTTGTGTTGATGGGTTTTGGCACAAGATCAGTGAACCCGTGTTGAAATATTTGATCGATATCCGCAGGCATCACACTGGAGGTGACCGCCAGGATGGGGATTTGTTTTAATTCCGGTATGGATTGTATTTTGTCGGTGGCTTCAAACCCGTTAATTCCCGGTAAAGCGAGATCCATCAGGATTAAATCAGGACGATGCTGACGGGCCATTTTTATCCCGATTTCGCCATTTAACGCCGACAATACCCGGTAATTGTTAAAGACCAGTATATCGTTCAGCAGCTCTAAATTTAGTTCATTGTCTTCTATAATCAGTATCTTTTTCATCTTCCTTTGCTATCTGCTTAAAAACTAAGAATTTCTCAAAATAATAGTATACATTTTTCATAAAAATAAAAGTCTACATATTGTTATCGACATCATTGGCTTTTTTTTTAGTGCTTTATAACAAATAGCTTTAAAAGCCTCATAATCTATAAATAAATTTGAATAAATTGCATAAAATCATTACTGTAAAATTAAACCTCAATAAACAGGAGTTACTATGAATACTATCAAAAATATTAATGAAATTGCCGAATCCCTGGGGCTGAAAGGGTCCGACCTTGAAAATTATGGCCCCTACAAGGCAAAGATCAAATATGATACAATCCGGGAAAAAAGTAAAACCAAAAAGGGTCGGTTGATTTTGGTTTCCGCCATCACCCCCACTCCGGCCGGTGAAGGCAAAACCACGACCGCTATCGGCCTGTCCATCGGTTTAAACCGAATCGGTAAAAAATCAATCGTCACTTTGCGTGAACCCTCTATGGGTCCCTTATTTGGAATGAAAGGCGGCGCTACCGGTGGTGGCAAGACAATTGTTGAACCCACAAATGATATTAATCTGCATTTCACAGGCGATATCCATGCTATCGGCGCAGCACACAATCTTATTTCCGCTGTACTGGATAATCATATTTTCAGAAAGAAAGAACCTCGGGTTGATCCGCGTCAAATCCAATGGAACCGGGTGCTTGATATGAATGACCGCGCTTTGCGTGATATTATCACAGGCCTTGGTGGCAAGCGCAATGGTTTTCCCACTGAAAATAGTTTCAGTATCACCGCTGCTTCGGAAATTATGGCGATCATGGGCCTGGCGGTTAGTTATGATGATTTGAGAAAAAAACTGGATAATATTTTATTGGGATTTACCTTTGACAATGATCCGGTTTATCTGAAAGATCTGAATATTACCGATTCACTCCTGGCGATACTCAAAGATGCCTTCAAACCCAATATTGTGCAAACCAGTGAAAACACACCTGCTTTTGTACACGGCGGCCCCTTTGCCAATATTGCCCAGGGAACCTGTTCCGCTGTTTCCATGCAATTGGCGCTTTCTTTATCCGATTATGTGGTGACGGAAGCCGGATTCGGCTTTGACCTCGGGGCGGAAAAATTCTTTGATATTGTAGCCCGAAAATCCGGCCTGAACCCCGAAACAGTTGTTCTGGTTGCAACGGTCAGGGCGTTGAAAATGCATGGCGGCGTCAAGGTAAGTGATTTAAATACCGCTGACCCCGAAGCCGTTAAAAAAGGCCTGCCTAATCTAGCTAAACACATGGAAAATATACAGAAATTCAATGTCTGCCCGGTCATCGCCATCAATAAATTTGACAGCGATGATCCAGAGGAATTAAAAGTCATCAAAGATTTTCTACGTGATCAAAACGCCAATTACGCGGTAATCGATTCCGCCATACGGGGTGGTGAAGGCGCGGAAGAACTGGCGACTCGTGTGATCACAAAATGCAATGCCGGTGAACAATACAAAACACTCTATGACCTCGACCTGTCTGTCGAAAAGAAAATTGAAAAAATCTGCACCGAAATCTATGGATCAAAAGCCGTGGATTTTACCAAGGATGCTAAAAAAGACCTGCGTAAGATCAAACGCTTAGGCCTGGATAAACTGCCGGTCTGTATCGCCAAAACCCAGAAATCCCTGTCCGACAATCCAAAATTGATCGGACGGCCAAAGGACTTTTTGGTCACTGTGCGTAATATCAATATTTCCGCCGGCGCCGGATTCCTGGTACCTATTACCGGCAATATCCTGCTGATGCCGGGGTTACCAAAAGTACCGGCAGCGGAACATATTCACATGGATGAAAACGGGAACATAAAAGGATTGGATTAGTGTGGTTTTTATTTTTTCCGGGGGTCACTTGATTGGGTGGCCCCTTTTTTTGTTTTCATGCCCAAATCAGCAATTTGGAGTTTACCCATTTAATATTAGCATGAATCATGATAAATAATTAAATTTCGAAAAATTTATGTCACAGCAATGAAAAAATTTGGAGAATAAATGACTATTAAAAAAGAACCTGAAGTAACATGGGAATTGGCCCGGGAACATGGTCTGATCAAAGAAGAATGGGAACGTATCCTGGAAATTTTAGGTAGAACGCCGACTTTTACGGAACTCGGCATTTTTTCTGTTATGTGGAGTGAACATTGCAGTTATAAAAATTCTATCGCAATGCTCAAAAAACTTCCCCGTGAAGGTGGAAATCTGCTGGTTGGTGCCGGCGAAGAAAATGCCGGTTTGGTGGATATTGGTGACGGCATGGCCGTGGCCTTTAAAATCGAAAGCCACAATCATCCTTCCGCGGTAGAACCTTTTCAGGGGGCTGCTACCGGTGTCGGCGGTATTCTCAGAGATATTTTTACCATGGGTGCCCGTCCCATTGCCTGTTTAAATTCCCTGCGATTTGGTCCTCTTGATATTCCCCGTAACAGGTTCTTATTAAATAATGTCGTTAAAGGTATTGCCCATTACGGCAATTGTATGGGAATTCCCACTGTCGGCGGCGAAATATATTTTGACGAAGGCTATTCCGATAATCCCCTGGTCAATGCCATGGCGGTGGGTATCGCCAAGCACGACGAAGTCAAAAGCGCGATTTCCCAGGGTGACGGCAACACAGTAATGATCGTTGGGGCCTCAACCGGACGTGACGGCATTCACGGCGCGACTTTCGCATCTGTGGAAATCAGTGAAGAATCGGAAAGCAAGCGTTCCAATGTCCAGGTTGGTGATCCCTTCACCGAAAAATTACTTTTGGAAGCCACACTTGAACTTTGCAAAAAAGACTATGTCGTGGGTATCCAGGACATGGGCGCTGCCGGTATTTCCTGCTCCACTGCAGAAATGTCGGAAAAAGGCGAGTCCGGTATGAAAGTGGACATTGAAAGAGTGCCTATGCGGGAACCCAAAATGATTCCCTACGAAGTTATGCTTTCGGAATCTCAGGAACGAATGTTAGTAGTTGTTCGCAAAGGTTTCGAGCAGGAAGTCAAAGATATTCTCGGCAAATGGGACCTGCATGCCGAAGAAATTGGTGTTGTGACAGATAAACCCAATGTTGAAGTCCGCATGAACGGGAAAAAATATGCAGATATTCCGGCCGATGTTCTTTGTCTCGGCGGCGGCGCCCCTGTCTATTACCGGGATACCAAACGTCCCGAATACCTGGATAAATTGCACAGTGAAGACCTCACTGCACTGCCGGAACCCAAAGATTATAATAAAGTTTTAATAAAACTGATGGCATCTCCCAATATCGCCGACAAAGGCTGGGTTTATCATCAGTATGACCATTCGGTCAGAACCAATACTGTGGTGACACCGGGCAGTTCCGCTGCTGTTATTCGCCTTAAAAAAGCGCCGAACAAAGCCCTGGCCACCAGTACAGACGGCAATGGCCGTTATGTCTATCTGAACCCACGAAACGGTGGAAAAATTGCAGTGGCCGAATCAGCCCGCAATGTGGTTTGTTCCGGCGGAAAACCCATGGCGATCACAAATTGCCTGAACTTCGGCAATCCCTATGATCCGGAAGTTTATTTTCAGTTCAAGGAAGCCGTATTGGGAATGGGCGAAGCATGTGAAATGCTCAACACACCGGTAACCGGTGGCAATGTCAGTTTTTACAATGAATCGCCAAATACAGCCATCTTTCCCACACCGGTCATTGGTATGCTGGGGTTGGTGGAAAACCTGGACCATGTAACCACCTCTGAGTTCAAAAATGCCGGTGATTTCATCGTCATGCTGGGAACGATTAAACCGGAACTCGGCGGTACGGAATTTTTAAAAGTGGTGCACGACAAAGTGGTTGGAAATTCACCATCAATTGATCTGCATTTTGAAAAGCGCGTCCAAAAAACCTGCCTGGCAGCCATTCGCAGCGGAATTGTTAAATCCGCTACGGATATATCCGATGGTGGAATGGCCGTGGCTGTGGCGGAATCCCTGGTTAGAAACCGGAATAAAAAACTCGGCGCTTCTCTTTTTATTTCCAGGAAGATGCGGGAAGATGAACTTCTGTTCAGTGAAAGTCAGTCGGTTATTTTACTGACAATTGGTGAAAATCATTTGCTCGAACTGGAAAAGATCACCTCAGAATTCCAGGTGCCCAGTGTCACGATCGGTAAAGTTACCGATGATGGTATTCTGAAAATAAACGATGTGGTCAAGATTGATGTGGATAAATTAAGCGATGCCTATTTTAAAACATTGCCGGCGATCATGAAGGATGAACATTAAAACCCTTCACACCTTACAAATGGTCGCTGACCTTTGAAATGGTGTTCGCCGCCAAAACACTAACCATTGCGAAGGTCGCTGACCATTCGGGAACCATTCGCTGGGTTTCCTTTTTTTGGAGTACACTGACCGTGTCGATGTAGATTTTTCTGATCACATTCAATATATGGGAAAACTTCAACGAATTTTCACAATATTTTTATCTTATGTTACACTTTAGGTTGTAATCTTAGTGAAAAATGGCTATATCATTAATGAACAGAAATATTCAGGAGGAATTATGCTAAAAAAACGATATTTAAAATCCAGACCGGAATGTAAAGTCACATTCAAACTTGACAAGTCATATATTGACAATGCTAACTCTGTCCATTTAGTTGGTGAAATGAACAATTGGGATGAAGAATCCACGCCGATGAAAAAACTAAAAGACGGTAGTTTTAAACTGGAATTAAACCTTGCCAAAGACCGGGAATACCGGTTCCGGTACAAAGTCAATCAAAACTACTGGATCAATGATGAAGCCGCCGACAAATATCAGCCCTCGCCTTATTCCGGTGTTGATGATTCCGTAGTTGTTGTTTAATATCCCTCTAATTAATCTGCATTATTCTTAAAAATTTAAAAATTCATGAATGATTCAGGTTAACTCTATTTCAGGGTGTAATTAAGATTATGATTACACCCGTATTGTTTCCAAACCAGACAAAATAAAAAATTACTTTATCTTCTTGTCCCTTGTGACTAAATTTCACTGCTTTTATTGGTGAAGAATAATAAATGGTTGAAGGAGCAAGTTTAATGAAATTATCAAGCTTTAAGCATGGCTCGCATCCTGCCGAATTTAAGGAATTAGCAGAAACCAGGGAACTGGAAAAATTACCCGTCCCTGAAGAAGTTTTTATTCCTTTAAATCAGCACATCGGTGCCCCATGTAAACCGGTGGTAAAACGAGGAGATGAAGTCAAGACCGGACAACTGATCGCAGAATCTACCGGTTTTGTTTCCAGTAATATCCATTCCTCAATTACCGGAAAAGTCAAAAAGATCGGAGATTTCCCCCATCCAAACGGAACAAAAGGTAAAATGATCCATATCGTCGCAGAGGGAGACGAAGAATTTGTTGAAGTTCATGAAAGCAGTCAGTCCTGGGAACTAATGGATGTAAATGAACTGCGTGATATCATTTCCAAAGCCGGTATTGTCGGATTGGGCGGCGCGGCATTTCCCACAAATGTCAAAGTCAGCCCGCCAAAAGATAAGCCCATTGATACTTTTATTATTAATGGCTGCGAGTGTGAACCCTATCTTACCGCGGATCACCGCATGATGGTTGAGCAGGCGGATAAAATGATTACCGGCATGCAGATCCTGATGAAGATTTTGGATGTACAAAAAGCCTATATTGGGATTGAAAATAATAAACCCGACGCTATCGGAATCATGGAAAACGCCACAGCAAATTTGCCGAATATCAGCGTAACTCCGGTTAAAGTAAAATATCCGCAAGGAGCTGAAAAAATGCTGATCAAAGCAGTTTGCGACCGGGAAGTACCAGCCGGTGGATTGCCTATGGATGTTGGCTGTGTTGTCAATAATGTAGGCACTGCTATTGCTGTTGCCGAGGCATTGATAGAAAAGAAACCACTTTACGAACGTGTTGTCACGGTGACCGGCGATGGCGTTAAAAACCCCAAAAACCTGATTGCCAGAATCGGAACTCCTTTTTCAAAACTGATTGAGTTTTGCGGCGGATTGGAACAGGATACTAAAAAAGTTCTCATGGGTGGCCCGATGATGGGTGTTGCCCAGTATTCATTGAATGTGCCGGTCATCAAAGCCACCAGCGGCATTCTCTGCCTGCGGGCGAAATCTGTTCCACGCTATGAAGAATACACTTGTATCAGTTGTGGCCGTTGTGTCAATGTCTGCCCGATGTACCTGACACCAACCCGGATTGCCCGGGCCGTTGATGCGGGTAAATATGACATGGCCGATGAACTGGGAATTATGAATTGTATCGAATGTGGATGCTGTGCGTTTGAATGTCCTTCCAATATTCCCCTGGTTCAGCGTATCCGCATCGGCAAAATGAAAATCAATGAACAGAAAAAATAAAGAGTTTTACTATGAGTGAAAAAAATACAACCAAGGAAACAGAAGCCAAACAGCTGGTCCTTTCCTCTTCACCCCATTTAAAAGCCGGGGATGATGTCAAAAAGATCATGCGTGGCGTTGTCATAGCACTTCTGCCTGCTGTGGCTTTTTCTGTTTATTATTTTGGATTACGGTCTTTGCTGGTAATGCTGACAGCGATTGCGGCGTGCCTGGCAACAGAATTTTTACTAAAAAAACTTCGCAACAAAGAAATTAATGAAGGCAGCGGTGTTGTAACCGGCTTGCTGCTGGCCATGACCCTGCCCCCCGGTCTTCATCTCGGATATGTGGTACTGGGATCTGTTTTTGCCATTGCTATCGGTAAGGAGATTTTCGGTGGCCTCGGTAATAATATTTTTAATCCGGCCTTATTGGGACGCGCATTTTTGCAAGCCTCTTTCCCGGTGAAAATGACTACCTGGGTACAAACAAACCACATGGCGATGGACGCTAAAACCTTTGCCACCCCACTGGGAGGATTTAAATTCGGCGAAGGCGTGATTCACGGCTTTTCCGATTATTTCAACGGCCTGATCATGGGTAATGTCGGTGGCTGTTTGGGTGAAACCTCATCTATCGCGATCATTGTTGGTGGTCTTTACCTGATCTGGAAAAATTGGGCGGACTGGCGTATTCCCACAAGTTTTCTGGGAACTGTCTTTATCCTGGGCGGTTTATTTTGGTTAATCGACCCGGTAGCTTACCCGGATCCGGTCTTTCACCTGTTTGCCGGCGGATTAATGATCGGCGCCTTTTTTATGGCCACTGATATGGTGACCTCGCCGGAAACGCCTCTCGGCAGTTGGATCTTTGGTTTTGGCTGCGGTTTTTTCGTCGTCATTATTCGACTTTTTGGCGGCTTGCCGGAGGGTGTCATGTACGCGATCCTCTTAATGAATGGCGTCACACCGCTGATCAATCGCTATACAAAACCAAAAGTTTTCGGGGAGGTGAAATAATGAAGAAATCAGCAAACTTGATCATTGTTCTGACCTGTACCGCTCTCCTGTCCGGGGTAATCTTGTCCTTCTTAAATGCCTTTACGCAACCGAAAATCGAAGCCCATGCCGCCGAAGTATTACGGAATGCGGTATCCACGGTCTTGCCCGATATCGAATCCTATGACAGGAAAACAATTGAAGGGACAGAATTCTTTATTGGCAAAGATGAAGAGGGAAATCCCAAAAATGTCGCCTTTTTAGCGGTTGGCGACGGGTTTCAAAGTAAATTGCGTATCCTGGTGGGCATGAACCTGGAAATGACCAAAATCCATTCGGTGAAAATTCTGGAACAGATGGAAACCCCCGGCCTGGGCACAAAAATCGAAACCGACCCCGGCAATAAAGAAAATCCTAACTGGTTTACAAAGCAATTCTCGGGACTTAATCTCGAAAACCAGAAAATCACCTATCTGAAGAATGAAGAACCCAGTAAGGAAAAAGGTGAGATCATGGCAATAACAGGGGCCACAATTTCCTCCGAAGCCATGGTGGACATCATTAACACCGCGCTGGAAAATAAAAAAGAAATATTCCTCAACCGAGGATAAGATAATAAGAGGTAACAATGTCTAAAAACAAAACACCTTTATCAAAAGAATTTGTCAAGGGATTGTGGGAAGAAAATCCGGTGCTGATCATGTTGCTCGGCTTATGTCCGACATTAGCGGTAACAGGCTCGGCGATCAATGGCTTTTCCATGGGCATGGCAGTGATCTTTACACTGTTTTGCTCCAGCACCATTATCTCCCTGACCCGTAAAATCATTCCCAAAGAAGTGCGTATTCCAACTTTTATCATTGTGATCGCAACCTTTGTAACCATTACCGACAAAACCATGGCGGCCTATGTACCTCCCCTGCATAAAGCCCTCGGTGCATTTATTCCGCTAATTGTTGTTAACTGCCTGATATTGGGAAGACAAGAAGCCTTCGCATCAAAAAATAATGTAGGTCGGTCTATTATTGATGCTTTGGGGATGGGTATTGGATTCACTCTAACCCTGACCGTATTGGGTGCTGTTCGTGAATTATTTGGTTCCGGAATGGTTTTCGGATTCCAGATAATGCCCGATGCTTTTCAGCCCTGGCTGGTAATGATCCTTCCTCCCGGCGCTTTTATTACACTGGGCCTGATGATTGGTACTGTTAACTGGATCAATGCAAAGAAAGGATAAGAATTATGAATCTATTTATTATATTTTTGTCAGCAGCGATTATCAACAACTATGTTCTTGTCCAGTTTTTAGGAATCTGCCCTTTCGTCGGTGTTTCCAAAAAAGTTGGCGCCGCGTTTAGTATGGGAATGGCGACAACTTTTGTGATGACATTATCGGCCTCGGTAGCCTGGCTGATCAATCATTACATTCTTTCACCGGAAACAGGACTTGGGTTGGAATTTTTGCAAATAGTATCCTTTATTCTTGTAATTGCTTCCCTGGTTCAGTTGGTTGAGATGTTCATCAAAAAGATCAGCAAGCCGCTCTATGATGCCCTGGGAATTTTTCTGCCCCTGATCACGACCAATTGCGCCATCATGGGCGTGGCCCTGTTCCTGGTTATCAAGGAATACGGATTTATCGAATCCATTGTTTTTGGTATCAGCGCCGGGGTTGGTTTTACCCTCGCCATTGTGATCATGGCCGGGATTCGTGAGGAACTGGAACTGGCGGATGTGCCGGAACATTTCAAAGGCGCGCCGATCACAATGATAATTGCAGGATGTCTCGCCCTTGCTTTTATGGGCTTTGCAGGCATGGTTTAAAGATAAAAGGAGATTAATTGATGGATTATACATCAGTCATATATGCAGTGCTCAGCATGGGCGGAATCGGTCTCTTTTTCGCACTGATGCTGACATTAGCCAATAAAAAATTAAAAGTTGAAGAAGATCCACGGGTAGAACAAGTTGAAGAATTGTTACCGGGTGTCAATTGTGGCGCTTGCGGACTTCCCGGTTGCGCGGCCTGCGCCGAAGCTATGGTAAAAGGCGATGTGCGGGTTTCTGTCTGTCCGGTTTGTGACAAGGAGCATCAACAGGAAATCGCAGAACTACTTGGCGTAGAAATAGATACCGGCGAACGAAAAGTAGCGGTTGTCCTCTGTCAGGGCACAAAATCCAATGTCAAGGAAAAAGCGGATTATGATGGCATTGCCACCTGTTTGGCAAATACAATTGTCAGTGGTGGTGACAAGGCCTGTGAATACGGATGTCTCGGACAGGGCGATTGCGTTGATGCCTGTAAATTTGATGCCATACATATCTATGAAGATGGAATTCCTGTTGTTGACCGGCAGAAATGTACCGGCTGCAATGCCTGTGTTGAAGTTTGTCCGCGGAATATCATTGAATTACATCCCCTTTCTCATAAAGTTTTCGTTCTTTGCCGCAACAAAGACAAAGGAAAAGATGCCAAAGCTGTTTGTAAAGCCGCTTGCATCGGATGCCAGATCTGTGTTAAAAAGGATGAAACCGGTGGTTTTCAGGTGAGTAGTTTTCTGGCTACTGTTGACCATGAAAAATATGGCGACACAATCGAATTGCCAACCGATAAATGCCCCAATGATTGTATTGTAGCTGTGGGTAAACAAGACGAAAAATAAGGGCATCGGATAAAAAACAGTTTTTGACTGCGGAGATTGCTCATCATACAGCCGGATAGAAATTTATTAACAACCTATCATGCTGCAACTTAAGCCATCTCTGCTTTTAGATTGGTTGAGGAGTTTAAAGTGAAGAATTACACCGATTATGAAATAGGAAAAGTTGTCGAATTAGATGGCGACGACGTCCTGCTTAAAGTTGAAGAAAGCGACGCCTGTGCCGGTTGTCATGCAAAAATTGTATGCAGCGCCGGAAAAGAGGGTAACCGCTGTATGCGGCTCAAAAACACCCTGGGCGCAAAAATTGGTGACCAGGTGGCTTTTGACACGTCGGAATCCCAACAATTAGCCATTAACACCATGCAGTACGGATTACCGCTGATTGGCTTTCTAACGGGATTATTCGGTTATTTTTACTTATTGGCCGATAAGGTCACTTTTCCAAAAGAAATTGGTGCTTTCGCATCGGGACTGATCCTCATGTTGCTTGCAGGCATGATTACAAAGCGCTGGAGTGACAAAAAAGTTAAAACCCTTGTCTTACATCAAATGAAAGAAATAATTCCTGAAAATGAGTAAAAAGCGACTTTACATTATTTCCCTAATTATATTATCCATAACTCTTTTTAATTGTAATGGAGGTATTCAAAAATATTCGGAAACCCGGTTTAAAATGGGAACTGTTGTCCAGATTACAGTATTTGAAAAAGATAAAGAGACTGCTTATCAGCAAATTAATCGCGGGTTTGCCGAGATTGATCGAATTGCCGATAAATTCTGGGAAGGCGATCCAGCCAGCGAAATTTATAAATTTAATCATCGTAGTTCGGACAGTGTTGCTGTTTCCAGCGAGGTGGCCGCGCTTTTATCCAGGGCAGCACAATTATCAAAAAACACCGGTGGCGCCTTTGATATGACCGTTGGAACCCTTAAAAATCTCTATAATTTTAAGAAGGGTGAGGAAAAAGTACCCGACACTGCCACTGTAAAGCAAACTCTCCGCCATATTGGGTATGATAAATTAATTATTAATTTAGAAAAGAATTTGTTAATTACTGATAACCAAAGCTTTCAAATACTAACCGGGGCTATTGTAAAAGGATATGCGGCGGAACGCGCGGCCCGGGTGATGGCCAAGAACAATAAATTTGGTATTCTGATCAATGCCGGCGGTGATATACGCGCCACCAAACGATGGGATGATAAAAAATGGATCGTCGGTATCCAGGACCCCAAAGAGAAAGGCCGGTTATTTGGAACTGTTTCCATTCATGAAGGAGCGGTTGTAACATCGGGGGATTATGAACAATACTCTGTGATAAATGGCAGGCGTTATCATCATATAATCAATCCGCTCACAGGTTTTTCAGCCGGTCAAAGCCATGCCACTACAGTCATTGCCCCCAATGCGGAATTGGCCGACGCCCTGGCCACCGGGCTTTTTGTACTTGGGCCCGATAAAGGGTTGAAGATATTGGAAAAATACCCGGACGTTGAGTGTTTATGGGTGGATTGGGATGGTAATATTATTCAATCCGAAGGATTTAAAAATTTTATGGATTAAAAAGTTAATCAACTAACAAATTTTTCCGTTTTCTTATTATCGTAATTTCAATAATTGTCCCGGATAGATTGTATTGATGTTATAAAGCACATCGGCATTCAGCTGATAAATTTCTCTGACATCATAAGTATTGTCAGGATCCAATCGGGTTAAACGGTGGGATATAGACCATAAATTATCCCCTTTTTGCACGATATAAACCGAATCGCCGGGTTCATAATCATAGTCGGATAAATCCGGAATTTTTAATAAAGTTCCGGCATAGACCAGATTTGGATTGAGGATTTTGTCCTTGTTTAACTGATAGATGAGATTCCAGTGATTGATATCTTCGGACGGAATTAATTTTTCCGCTATTGACCACAGGGTCTCCCCTTTTTTGACTAAATATTTGCCGTCAGCTAATGAAGTTTGCTTCCGGCCTTCTTTAATTTCAAGGGGCGGAATCTTAAGTTCCTGGCCGGCGCGAATAAAATGCGGGTTTGGCAAAATGTCATCATTGGCATTGTATATTCTTCTCCAGTATTTGGTGCTGCCATAATATTTTTGGGCTAGTTCAGTAAGACATTCACCGGCAACCACTGTATGATATTTATCCTGAACTTTTTCCTGTTCGGTTTTTGTTGTGTCAGTGCTTTGTTTCTCTTCTGTTTTTTCTTGTGCGGTTTGGGTAGTGTCAGTGTATATAACTGTGCTATCGGCTTCTCTTTGGTCAGCCGCCGCCTGCATTTGTTTTTCGTTTTCAGCGGTTATAAGCGCTGAATTGGCGGTACTGATGCAATTATTCAACTGTAATGTGGCCTTATTATATTCTTTTTCACGAATCAAATTATCAGCTTTTTCATAGTAGTTAATTGCCATCTCATATTTTTCCGGCGCATATTTGGGAACTTCCTGAATTTTCATCTGGCTGATCAGCGACTTGGCCTTTTCCAACTTTTCAACAGGTTTCTTTTCACAATTCACTAAGATTATACTTAGCGCTAAAAATAATATTCCGATAAAAGTTTTTGTTCTGTACATAAGTCTTTCCTCTTTAATTGCGTATTTATTTTAATAATACAAACACCTATTGTCAATGATAATAATTAAATATTTCAAACAAATTTGTAGATTAAATTTAATAATTAAATTTCAATCACATAGTCTTTTACTGAATTTCAGTAAGTTACACTATTCAACTAACAAAACGATTTAGCTCTTTTCAGAGCAGAAATAAAATGAAAAATAACTGTATTTGTAACTACTCAGGTACTTACTTACTGTAAAGGATAATTCCTATTATCCGGTTTTTATAAAAATGGCAGATAAACAGACAATAGGAATTGTCTGTTACAGGAGGCTAAAACATACCTGAGTAGTTACCTGTATTTTATAGCAGAACTATAGAAAATTGGGTTCTATATGAATCGTAGTAATGGTTTAACCTACATTATTCATAAAGAATGACCAATGCTCACTTTGCTTTTAATGTTATCTTAGTATTATATTTTTTCCCATCCCGCAAATATAAATATTCGACTACATCACCGGGTTGAAAGGATTTTAATTCATTTGAATAATCACGTAAACTGGCAACTTCTATGTCGGCAATTTGCAAAATAACATCTCCTTTCTGCAGTTCTGCTTTAGCAGCCGGCGAATCCGGTGACAGGGCACCAATTCTAACGCCTTTTCCCTGAAATCTGAAGTCCGGCATAAATCCCGCTGACGCGCTGCGAGTGGTTTGCGGGGTTGATGCATGTGCCGGTTTTGTACTGCCGGTAAATGTCAGCGGCTCCTCTCTGTCAGCAAGATAAACCACAGCTTCTTTCACAAAATTAGCGACTTTCACTACCCCTCTTTTGTCAATTTTATCAATTGTGTCGGTTGGTTTGTGATAATCCTGGTGCGGTCCGGTAAAAAACTGTACTCCCGGGACGCCAACTTTCAGAAAAGAGGACTGGTCACTGGCATCCAGTTCACTGGTCACCATTTCCGATTCCATACCGGTGACATAGCCGGCGCCCATGAACATGAATTTCCATTCCCGCGCACTGGAAGACCCCAGCACCATCAATTTTTGATCATTCAGCCGCCCCACTGTATCCAGATTGAGCACTCCAATCACTTTTTTGGGTGAATATTTTTTATAATGGTCGACATAATACTGCGATCCCTTTAGTCCGTTTTCTTCGGCAGTAAATGCCACAAACACAATGGTTCGTTGCGGCTTTAAACTGCCGTTGAGAATTTCCGCCAATTCCAGCATTACCGCTACTCCGGAGGCATTGTCATCGGCGCCGGGATGAATCTTGCCTTCATTGCCTTTGCGAACATCCGGCCAGCCAAAACCAAGATGATCATAGTGGGCACAGACAACAACTGATTCATCTTTCAATTTTTCATTAATTCCGGGAATAATACCAATGATATTTTTTACTTCACCTTCGTTGCCGTCGGAATCGATGATATCATTCCATTTCTGAAAATAGGAGCCGTCATCAGCGCCGGGTTCCAGGCCCATTAACTGAAATTTATTGGCGATGAATTGTGCCGCCTTTTCAATGCCGTCACTGCCTAATCCACGGCCTGCAAGTTCATCACTGGCGAGATACTGGATCGTTTCCATCATTCTGTCAGCGGAAAACAATGGGGTTAGGTAAGCCAGCGCCTCTCTTTTTGGTAAATCCACGGGCTGTGATTGTTTATGAAAAACATAATTCATGGGCGAATTGACTGCCGCCCATTGACCTTTGCCGATATTAGTAGGAGCATCGCCTTCAAATACCAGATAACTGTATTTTCCGTAATGGGGCAATTTCCTTGATAATCCTGCAACAGCGTTTTTATTATTTATTGATAACAAAGCTATGACATTGCCAGGATTTTCAGGATGCCGTGCGGTAATGACAAAACTCTTGTCCGTGTAATTGTAAGATGATCGGCCAAGAGTGATTTTGGTATCGGAAATTTCACTCCCATAAGTTTGTCGATTCTCACTTAAATGCGATGCGAATAAATTATCTTTACCAAAAATCCAGGCGGCCCTGTCAGCGTCGAGGTTATCAATTTCACCATCCATCTTCACAAGAATGTCTTTGGTTTTATCCTTTGACCAAATATTCGCTAATTGTTTGTAGGCTTTCATTTGTTCATTGCCGGCTGTTGATGGCAATATGATCAGCAGCTTCTCAGAACCGAACATTTTGGATAAGGCCGGTGGAATTTCATTGTGGTGCAGCCGACGGAATACATCGAATTGCGGATCAACCCGAATTTGTCGAGGTTGTGAAGGAAAAATAAAAGAGCAGGATTGACTTTTACCGGACATTTCCACCCATTTTTTCTCAGAAGAATTTTCCAATACGAAGTACACCGGGATTTTAAGATAGAATGGTTTTTCCGGCTGTACCTGCTCCAATTCCAGGGATACCTCATAGTTCTGCGTCTGCCGGGTTGATTTCACATTTTTTAAGGCCAGTTCCGGAGCGCCTTTGCGGCTTGTCCATTGCTTAAAAAAATCGTTTAAATTATCACCTGTAACCTCCTCAAATGCAAGGCGTATATCATTAAAGGTTGCGAATTTATATTGATTGTCCCGGTAGAATTTCTGCAAACTCTTTTTGAACAGGCCGTCACCCACTTCATTGCGCAGCATATTGAACATCATCATGCTTTTTCCATAGCCGATAGCTTCGGATACCGCATCGAAACGGGATCGAAATTGTGTCAGGGGAAAATCATTTTCAGCTGTGACATAATCAGTGAATTTTTGCAATGTTGATCGCCGGTAATCAGCAGCCTGTCCCCGTTGTTCTTTGATCAGATGATCAGCCATGTAGACGGTGATTCCTTCGCACCAATTGCCTGCATCAAAATCCACATAAGCGCTGTTTCCCCACCAGTTATGCAACAATTCGTGGGAATAGGATGAGTGCAGGATAAAGGGAAATCGAATCACCCGGGGTCCCAAAAGTGTAAAAGAAGCCATACCGTAGCCGGTTTCCCAAAAATTTTCGATCAGAGCGAATTTTGTGAAGGGGTATTGGCCGATGAGTTTTTCATACATTGTTAAATATTGAGCAGTGGTCTCAAGATATTTATTAGCAAGATTTTCGTCAGGTCTGCGTAAAAATGCCATTACATCCACATCACCGGCCCGGGTGCTGTATTCAGTGAATTCTGCGGCGATCAGGAATATTTCTTCCATTGGATTTTCCGCCTTCCACCGGGGGATTTTGCTGCCATTTTTTGCAAAATGTCTTGTCCCCTGGCTCACAACAGCCCAGGACTCCGGTAGTATTGTTTTCAGATTGAAGGTCACCAAATTTTCATCAAACTGCGGCACCCAGTAGGTGGAGCCGCCCAAAACAATGCCTTTTTCGCATATAATTCCCGGACTCTGGCTGAAGGAACGCGCGTATTCCGCCCCTCTTTGTTGAATTGGATAATTGATCTTGCCGGAATATTGGAGTGTGAATGTAGGGTTATCTTTATTTTTCAATTTGATGCCATACTTATTAACTCCGAAATCAACGTTGTAGTCTTCCCTGTCCATGCCTGTATCATCGACTTTTATATTCTGTTCAAGTAATCTGATCGTCATATCACCGGAGGGTTTTTCAACTGTCAGGTCATTAAGCAACAAAAATGTTAATTCTTGAGTATTATAATTCTCCGGAAGTGTGATTTTATCGACAACGGTAATGAAATTCTCTTCCGGGTTGACATCCGCGCTGATGTCATGATGTATGAAATTATCTTCAGCTAAAAGAACAACTGGCAATAATAACACTAATATTTTTTTTAACATCTCCGGCCCTATCTTATTTTTTCTTTGGTGTACAAAAACTTAATTGCCCTTCCTATAAAATAAAAGTCCTTTGTTATTTTTCGTAAAATGGCATCACAGCATCAACAACCCCGGAGAAATTCCCGCAAAAGGATTTTCTTAAAAACCCGGCTACGAGGAGCATAATCGTTTTTGATTTATACCGGTAGAGAAAAATCAATATTCATGCTGCCTGACCAAGCGACAGAATCCCCGGAGGACTGGAAGACCTCGAAGGATTTCCATTGCTTTGGGGATATTCAAATTTCCCTTGCATTTTACCTCAGTTAACTATAGACTTAAAATCTTTTTTTTAGTAAACTACGAGACAAAATAATTAAGACTAAAATATCAAAGGAAAGGACACTATGTACCCCTTTAGCAAAGTTGAGAAAAAATGGCAAATACACTGGGAGATCGATAATACATTCAAAGCCGAGGATAATTCCGACAAACCAAAATATTATGTTCTGGATATGTTCCCCTATCCATCAGGCGCAGGACTGCATGTCGGTCATCCTGAGGGATATATCGCAACAGACATCATCGCCCGCTTTAAACGGAAAATGGGCTATAATGTACTGCATCCTATGGGGTGGGACGCTTTCGGGCTTCCGGCGGAAAATTACGCTCTAAAAACCAACACCCATCCCCGGCTTACTACTGAAAAAAACATCAATAATTTCCGGCGACAGATCAAGTCTTTTGGATTTTCCTATGACTGGGACCGGGAAGTCAATACCACAGATCCCAATTATTATAAATGGACCCAATGGATATTTTTACAGCTTTACAAAAAAGGCCTGGTTTACCAGGATAAAGTACCGGTGAACTGGTGCCCGGAATTGAAAACTGTTCTGGCTAACGAAGAAGTTGTAGACGGTAAATCCGAACGCGGCGGCCATCCGGTGATTCGTAAACCCATGCGTCAGTGGGTCATGAAAATCACTGAATATGCAGACAGACTGCTGGAAGATTTGGATTTGATTGATTTTCCCGACAGCATTAAAGAAATGCAACGGAACTGGATCGGCAAATCCACCGGCGCCAATGTGGATTTTGATATCGTTGGCACTGATGAAAAACTTCAGGTCTACACCACGAGACCGGATACATTGTTCGGGGCCACATACATGGTGGTGGCGCCGGAACATCCATTTCTGGAAAAATATGTTACCGATGAATATAAATCAGCCGTCAAAGTATATAAGCAAAAAGCCATTACCAAAAGCGAACTGGACCGTACCGAATTGGCCAAAGAAAAAACCGGTGTATTTACCGGCATGTATGCGATCAATCCGGTAAATGGCAAAAAAATTCCGGTCTGGACTGCCGACTATGTGATGATGACTTATGGAACCGGCGCGATTATGGCGGTACCGGCGCACGATCAGCGTGACTGGGAATTTGCTAAAAAATTTGGCATTGATATCGTCGAAGTGATCTCCGGCGGCGATATTACCAAAGAAGCCTGGACCGGTGACGGCGAATTAATAAATTCGGGCATTTTGAATGGACTCAAAGTTGAAGATGCCAAGAAAAAGATCATTAAGTGGCTGGAAGACAAGGGACTTGGTGAAGCCGCCACACAATACAAACTTCGTGACTGGATTTTCTCCAGACAGCGATACTGGGGTGAACCTTTTCCACTAAAATTAGATGAATACGGCGAGGTTGAGCCTTTGGATGAATCGGAATTACCATTGACATTGCCGGAAATGGAACGATTTGAGCCCAGCGGCACCGGCGAATCACCCCTGGCCAACAATGAGGAATGGATTTCATGGATTGATCCCAATAATGGCAAACGCTATGGATACGACACAAACACAATGCCCCAATGGGCGGGTTCATGCTGGTATTATCTGCGCTATATTGATCCGCATAATGATGAAAAACCCTGGGACAAAGACAAGGAAAAATATTGGATGCCGGTTGATCTTTATATCGGCGGTGCAGAACACGCAGTTTTGCATCTCCTCTATTCCCGCTTCTGGCATAAAGTTCTTTATGATCTGGGCTATGTCAGCACACCGGAACCCTTTCAGAAATTGATCAACCAGGGCATGATCCTTGGTGAAGATGGCGAAAAGATGTCCAAATCCCGTGGCAATGTGATCAATCCCGATGTCATTATCGATGAATACGGTGCCGACGCCTTTCGTCTTTATGAGATGTTCATGGGGCCCCTGGAACGAACCAAACCCTGGAACACTAAATCCATCGAAGGAATCACACGCTTCCTAAATCGTGTCTGGCATCTGTTTGTTGATGATGACGGCAATATTAGGGATGATGTAAAAGATATCGAGCCCTCAAAAGATGTTTTATCCGTTTTGCATAAAACCATTAAAAAGGTCAAGGAAGATACGGAAAATATTCGCTATAACACCGGAATTTCCCAGTTAATGGTATTCGTCAATGAGATGAATAAGCAGAAAGTGAAGCCCTTGTCGGTTTTAGAGACTTTTCTTCACCTGCTGAATCCAATGGCGCCGCATATTACTGAGGAATTGTGGAAAATTCTGGGACATGATAATGACCTCGCCTATGTCCCCTATCCGGAGTATGATGAAAAACTTCTGGCTGAAGACACGGTGACCATCGGTGTTCAGATCAACGGCAAAGTCCGCGGCCAATTGACCATTGCCAAAGATGCCGGCAAAGAAGAACACCTGAAAAAAGCCAAAGAAATTGACAATGTTCAGAAATTTCTGGAAGGAAAAAATATTATCAAAGAGATCGTGATTCCCGGTAAGATCATTAATCTGGTGGTGAAATAAAAATAAACTTCCGAAGTTTTTAAAACTTCGGAAGTTTAACATACATTAATAAACCTCCCAGGACATTGAGACCTCGGAGGTTTTGCATAAATTATATCCCATACATTAAAAACAGTTGACTATCAAATTAATCATACTTAAAATAGCATTATTAATAATACGAAAAAGGATACTATAATGAATATGATTACAGCTAACCAACTCAAAACAAAAGGCGTATCTGCAATAGATAACAGCCTGACGAAAAATTCTGAAGCAATAATATCAGTACGAGGTAAAGAAAAATATGTTGTCATGGATATGAAGCATTATAATTATCTGAGAGAATGCGAACTTGATGCCGCTCTGCATCAGGCAAAGTCAGAGTATGAAGAGGGAAAATTTGTTATAGAAAGTGTTGATAAGCATGTCAAGCGAATTACCAAATGACTTATCAATTAATATACACAGAGAGTTATGTCAAAAGAGCAAGAAAATTTATAAAAAAGCACCCTGAACTTTTATCCCAATACAAAAAAACATTAAAGATTCTTGAAATCAACCCGCAACATCCTTCCCTCAGATTTCATCAATTAAAAGGCAATCTGAAAAATTTTTATTCTGTTTCAATAAATATTTCTTATCGAATTACTTTAGAATTTTATATCCATGAAAAGGATATTGTTTTGATTGATATCGGTCATCATGATATGATCTATTGATTTTTAAAAAACTTCCGAGGTTTATCAAACCTGGGAAGTTTAACATACATTAATAAACCTCCCAGGTCATTGAGACCTCGGAGGTTTGTTTTTTATGTCTTCACTTTATAGACAGAATCGATCACAGTGCCGTCCAGCCACTTAATGATAGCGACAACCTCATCGTCCAATTCGGGCTGAGCGGGTTTGCCACAGATTTTTTCTGCTTCGTCTTTCAATTCTTCGATAGATTTGATCGGAAGCCCGGAGCCTTTGACAGCATCCAGTAAATCCTGGCGTTTGGGATTGATCGCAATACCACGCTCAGTAACGATAACATCTACCAATTCACCGGGCCCGGTTACAGTGGTTACTTCATCACGGATTACCGGAATGCGATTACGAAATAATGGAATCGGCAGGATTGTGCATTTTGCATAGAGACAATTCTGCCAGCCACCAATGCCATGGAGCAAATACCCGTCGGAATGAGTATTAACATTGCCGTTAAAATTAACATCCACTTCCGTGGCACCAAGTGTCAGCACGTCAATCCGGGATTCATAGGTTCCTTTGCCGTGAAAATCATAGCAATGAAAAATGGATATATCGATGTGATTGGGATTCTGCTGCATAGAACGAACCGCTTCAAGATCAAAAGTCTGGGCATCCAATAAATAATCAAGATAGCCCTCCTCAAGCATTTGTACGGCATATTTCGTGGTTCCACCAACAGCAAACCGCGCTTTTATTTTCTCCCGCTTCATAATGTCATGAAAATTTTTCCCCACAGCCAGTGATGTCCCGCCGGCGCCCATTTGGAATGAAAATCCGTCAACCAATATTCCGGCCGCCTGACAGAATTTTGTGGTCAGATCAGCAATCATCAGTCTGTCCGGGCTTTTGGTGATTCGGGTGGTTCCGGAAACGATCTTATTCGGATCTCCGATAGAATCTACTTCCACAACATAATCCGCATAATTTCCTTCCAACTGCATAGGTACAGCGGGAAACTCAACCAAATTATCGGTTACAACGATCACTTTGTCGGCATATTGAAAATCCGCCAGCGCGTAGCCCAATCCACCACAAGCGGATTTGCCATGTAATCCGTTGGCATTACCGAAACTGTCCGCTGTAGGCGCTGCGATCACTGCAATATCAATTTTTACTTCGCCATCCTGAATCGCCTGATAGCGGCCTCCATGTGAGCGTAATACAGCCGTTCCCTTCATCTTTCCTTCAGATACAAATTTACCCAATGGGCCATTCATACTGCCTTCGATCCGGTTGATTGTGCCGTCCTTTAATTGCTCGATAATCGGGGCGTGGCAGGGAAAAGACGCCGAGGGAAACCAAACCAGGTCTTTGACTTTGTTTTCCTGGGCGATTTTAAAAACTTCATTGGCGATAAAATCTCCATTGCGCAGATGGTGGTGGGTGGAAATTGTCATGCCATCCTTCAGACCGGCAGCTTTAAGGGCTTTAGCAAGGGATGGTTGCAGTTTACTGTCCTTGTCCGGAAAATCAATTGATGTACTGATCACCGGCGCGTGTTTAACACCTTCGGGGTGATGTTGATTGACACCTTTGTAGGGAATTACAGTTTCTCCATTTACTTTCGTCGGCACCATCCTGCCAATGGCATTTTTTATCATCTCTTTACTCATTTTCCATCTCCTCTTCCCAATTTTCCGGCAACAAATTGTTTTTAATTGCCATTTTAATTGTATTTTGCGCCCGGATTACAACAGGCGGATCAATCATTTTTGAATTTAGCGCGACAACACTTTTACCTTCCGCCTGGGCTTTATTAAAGGCTTTCATAATTTTTTGGGCTTTTTGGATTTCCCTTTCAGTGGGTGCGAAGGCCTTGTGAATGACTTCAATCTGTCTGGGATGGATACAGCCCATGCCGTCAAATCCCATCATTTTTGCCTTTCGCGCGTTGGTATACAGCGCATCCATGTCTTCAACATTGGAAAAAACAGAATCAATGGCCTGAACCCTTGCCGCTTTGGCAGCATTGACCAGCATATTGCGCGCAAATTCGCTCTCTTTTCCTTCGTCACTTCTTTCAACACCGAGATCAGCTGTATAATCTTCCAACCCGATCGTCAAAGCAACAATATTTTCTGAAGCAGAAGCAATTTCATAGCTTTTAATGACACCCAGCGCCGATTCGATTATCGGCATCAGAAAAACCGGCTTTTCCAGTCCAACTTGTTTTTGAATTTCTTTGATTTTGGTGTCTATTTCATGAATCGTTTCGGCAGATTCGCATTTTGGTATTAGAATGGTATCGACGCCGTGAGGAATCACATATTCCAGGTCTTTAAGTCCCAGTGGTAATTGGTTGATTCTGACCATAATTTCAGAATTATTATAGTCACCGGCAATAATGGCGTTGCGCACCAAAACTCTGGCCTCTTCCTTTTTCTCCGGAGCCACCGAGTCCTCAAGATCGAAAATGAGTCCGTCAGAATGATAGAGACCGGCATTAATAAAAAACTTTGGGTTATTGCCCGGTAAATATAGTCTTGACCGTCGAAAAGAATCTGGAAAAATAGTTGCGGTTCTGACTTTTCCAAAGGCCGGCAATATCTTTACACGGGTTCCCGTTGCACTGGCCAGAACTGCTTCCAATCTGGCAAGAATGACATAGTCAAGTGCGCCGGCATCTTCCAGTATCACATTGCAATGGTTAATTCCGTGTTTTTCGATGGGATTTTTAATTAATGAAATAAAATGCTTCTCAAAAAACTTTTGGACTTTACTTTTAATTACAACATTAATCCCGCCTGATGATTTGACTTCAAGGGTAATACGGCAATCTGATTTGATTTTTGGACCGCTGTTTCCGGCCATGTAGACTTGGTTCACGAGTTTCTTCCTCCTTCTTAATTTATCGTTATATTATAAATTTTATAATGTAAATTCAAAGGTAAAATAATCATATTCCAAAGAAAATACGAATTAACCCGACACGGGAATTATTACTCCTTTACTTTCAAAAATTTGCGGGATTAATAAATAAATTTAGTGATCACTGCAATTGTTCAGTTCTGATTTTTATTCTAAATTTTCAAACCTATTGAAGCTGCAAAATCCAATCTATAAAAAAAGGCCCCCGGGATCTCATTCCCAAAGGCCTCATATAAACTAGTCTCCATAGTTTCAAATATATATTAAGAATTTTATTTCAATAATTTTTCAATTTCATCCATGGCCCAGTTCATTTCCTTCATAGTCAACTCAAAAGGCTCGGAAGTGGTCATATCCACGCCGGCATCCTTCAGAATATTGATGGGATAATCGGAGCCACCGGCAGAAATAAAATTAATATATTTTTTCAGCATTTCCTGGTCACCTGCCATTACTTTTTTGGCCAATGCCACTGAGGCGGTATAGGAAGTGGAGTACTGGTAAACATAAAAATTATAATAAAAGTGTGGAATGTATGCCCATTCAGTCTGAATATATTCCGGCACTTCGCAAACTTTTTTGTCATGGCCGTAATATTTGTCCACGATTTCTTTGTATAGAGTATTTAATGTTTCCCCGGTCAATTGCTCGCCCTTTTCCACCATTTCGTGAATGCGCAGTTCAAATTCCGCAAATTGCGTCTGCCGGAAAACCGTGCCTTTTATACCATCCAGATAATTCATTAATAACGAGAGCTTTTCCTCTTTTTTATCAAGGGTTTGGTAATAATCATGGAAGAGCAGGATTTCATTGAATGTCGAGGCCACTTCCGCCACAAAGATCGAATAATCGGCTTTTTCATAAGGCTGCGCATTATTGGAATAATAACTGTGCATGGTATGTCCCAGTTCATGGATCAGTGTTGAGACATCATTATACAATCCATTATAATTCAATAAAATATAAGGATGTACATCGTAGATGCTGCCATTGGAATAAGCGCCGGAGCGTTTTCCTTTCACCGGATAAACATCAATCCAGCGTTCGGTAAAAGCCTTTTTTACCACTTTTTTGTAATCTTTTCCCAGGGGTTCAACAGAATTCAGGACGAGTTTTTGCGCTTCATCATAGGAGAAATCCATATCCAGGTCTTTGACTACTGACGTATAAAGATCATAATAAGCCAGTTGGTCCACACCCATCATTTTTGCTTTTAATGCCAGATAGCGGTGAAATGTATCCAGATTATTGTTCACATTTTCAATCAGTTTATGATAAACTTCAGTGGGGATGTTATTATCATCCAGAGAACTTTTCAGGCAGCTCTCATAATTCCGTACATTGGCGTAAAAAAGATGGGATTTTACATTGTAGGCCATCTGAGTGCCGAATGTCCGGCGATATTCATTGAGACTGTTAAAGAAAGTATCGAAAACTTTCTTACGGTCATCTCTGTCTGGCAGCGCACGATATTTAGAAAATCCGGCGGCATCCAGATAAGCATCACTGCCGTCACTTAGTTTGACAGTGGGATAGGGAAAATCCGCATTGCTGAAAATGGAATAAATAGAACCGGCTGCTCCGGACATGAGGCCGGCTTCAGCAATGATTTTTTCTTCTTCCGCAGAAAGGTAGTGAGCTTTCTGACGGATCAAATTTCTCAGATATAAATCAAAGGGTTTCAGTTTCGGTTCTTCAGCAATGAATTTCTCAATTTTCTCTTTGCTCATCTTCAGGATTTCAGGTTCGATATAGGAAGCCATGGAACTGAATTGGGTACCGATTTGCGAAATTTCCTGTTTCATCCCCTGATATTTTGACACTCTTGTATCTTGATCCGAGCGCATACTGGTATAGGAATATAGGCGGCCAAAAGTCTTGCCGATTTCACTATTTAATTTGAGGCAGTTATAGAGAACTTCCGGTGAGCCGGCCAGTTTACCTTTATACTTTTTCACCTCATCCAGTTGTTTGACCAAATCCTCTTTCGCTTTTTCCCATGCCTGATCAGAATCATAAATGGGTGTCAAGTCCCAGGTATACTTCTCATCAATACTTTTTTCTTCCGATGCAAAGGCATTAAACAATAACGCAGCACACATAATCACACCTATCAATTTTTTCATTTTACCCTCCTCTTATACATTGAAATATAAATCAAATTCCTGGATCGTCGGTCGGGCTTTACCCGGGAGGATTTCCTTATTAATCTTCTCGTTGATCCAGATGTCTATAATGTCTTTGGTAAAGATATCATTTTGGAAAAGAAATTCATGATTTTCAGCGAGATTTACAAGCGCTTTTTCCAGACTGTCAGGAATTGATTTTATTTTTTCTCTAATGTCAGCATATTTATCATCAAAGAGATTCATATCAAAGGGGCCAAAGCCTTCTTTGGTGATATTCAGTTTGTTTTGAATTCCTTCAATTCCCGCTAATAACATGCCGGCCATTGCCAAATAGGGATTGCAGGCGGCGTCGGGCGGGCGGAATTCGATGCGCTTTTTTTCCGGCTGGGTGGCATATTTTGGAATTCGAATAGCAGAACTCCGGTTGGCCAGGCTAAAAAAGAGATTTACCGGCGCTTCATATCCGGGAACCAGGCGTTTGTAAGAATTTGTTGTGGGATTGGTAAGAGCCACCAGGGCGGGTGAGTTTTTTAATATGCCGGCCACATAGGAACGCGCCAGGTCACTGAGCCCGCCATAGCCTTTTTCATCATAGAACAGAGGCTGGCCCTCTTTGAATAAGTGCTGATGAAAATGCATACCGCTACCGGCTTCGCCAAAGATCGGCTTGGGCATAAATGTAGCGACTTTACCATAATTCCTGGCCACATTGCGAATGATATATTTACCAAGGATGACAGCATCTCCCATTTTTTTGGTATTGCCGAAAATAATTTCAATTTCAACCTGTCCGGAACCACCGACTTCGTGATGGTGATACTTACAGGGAATATTGCAGGCCTCAAAGAGTTTCACAGTTTCATTCCGCATTTCATTCAGCGTATCAAATGGCGGAGCCGCATGGTAACCGTCATGATGGGAAAGTTTGTACCCCAACTTTTGCCCTTCACTCTCGTAATTCAAGCGCGGATATTGCCCGGAATTGATCTGCAGACAGGAATCCTTGGCAGAATTATGAAATTCCACACCGTCGAAAATATAGTATTCAAATTCCGGCCCCCACAGACATTCCGTGGCAATACCGGTTTCTTTCAGATAATTCTCAGCCCGTTCTGCAATATAACGGGGATCACGATGATAGCGTTTTTTGGTATCGGCTTCCACGATGTCAACGAAAAAACTCAGTGTCGGGTCTTTGAAAAAGGGTTCCACAAAACCGCTTTCCAGATCAGGGATCAGCGCCATATCTCCGGATTCCAGATTTTTAAATCCGGGTGTTGATGAGCTGTCAAATCCAACGCCATTGCGCATGAATGTTTCATCAAACCGGTGTGACGGTATGGTAATATGATGCAGTCCTCCAAAAAGATCGGTATATTTCAGGTCAATAAAACGAATGTCATTTTCCTGAATATAGGTTTGTACTTCAGTAATATTCTTAAACATAATCTCTCCCATAATTATTTAACTCTCAGGAAATAATTAACAGTTTATTTCTTAAAAACTCAAGAATTATATCAAAAAACTTAATTAATTTAGTTGCCAGCAAAAGGATTTATGGGTTTCGCTTAGTATATTTAAACGATAGCTGAATAATGGATTAATAAACCAAAAATATCAGACTGACAGTTAAACTATTTATTCAATAATTTTAGAATCAATCGCGAGTTTTTACTTGCCAATCGCAAATATTGTTTATAATATTCGTGAACTTATGGCAAAAGAGGAGAATTTAATGTTGGAAAAGGTAAATAAACGGAATGATTACATTTCCTGGGATGAATATTTTATGGGTGTGGCGGTTTTATCGGCACAGCGAAGCAAAGACCCGAATACACAGGTGGGCGCCTGCATAGTCAACCGCGACCATAAAATCGTTGGTGTAGGCTATAATGGTTTTCCCATCGGTTGTTCCGATGATAAACTTCCATGGAACCGGAAAGGGACTTTTATTGAAACGAAATATCCTTACATTTGCCACGCGGAATTGAATGCGATTTTGAATTCCAATACCCGGAGTTTGAAGAATTGCACTATTTATGTCGCATTATTCCCCTGTAATGAATGCGCCAAAGCCATTATTCAGTCCGGCATTCGGGAGGTCGTCTATCTTTCCGATAAATATGCCCAAACTGAAATTGTTAAAGCGTCTAAAATCATGTTTAACCAGTCCGGAGTTATGACCCGTCAATTGATCACTGACACCAAAGAATTGACCATTACACTGGATCAGGACAAGATATAATCAGGCATCTGAAACCATTTTGATAGAATCCCGCAGCGACTAAACAATAATAACCGTGGGTGTCAACCCACGGTAAAACCAGGCATTTTCAATACGCTGAAAGAGTTTAACAGTATAAATTCAAAGTTTTTAAAAATTATTCTTGAAAATTTATCCTGAATAAATTAAACTAGACGGCTTTTTAACGGAGAGATGTCCGAGTGGCTTAAGGAGCACGCTTGGAAAGCGTGTGTAGCGAAAACTACCGGGAGTTCGAATCTCCCTCTCTCCGCTTTTCTTTTTATTCTTCCTTCTAAAATCAACTAAATATAATCTTGGATTATCATTTTTCCTGTGTTATTTTTCCACCCAACTGTAACAAAATTAAAATTGATTTGTATAAGAGAAAGTATGAAAAACCAAACATTCGCCATAACACCATTATTCATAATATTTTTCCTGCTTTTATCAAGCGCTTCAGCAGAAAATGAACCGGGAAACTTTACCATTGCCCGTCTGAAATACGGTGGTGGCGGCGACTGGTACGCTGATGCCAGTTCTTTGCCCAACCTCTTAAATTTTATTGAACAAAACACTCGTATCAAAGTCAATCACAATGAAAAGCGCATCGCACCGGAAGACAATGATTTTTTTGCTTATCCCTATCTTTATATGACCGGCCATGGTAATGTCAAATTCAGCGATAACCAAATCGATCAGTTGCGCAAGCATCTTACTAATGGCGGATTTCTTCATGTTGACGATAATTACGGCCTGGATAAATCTTTTCGGCGGGAAATAAAAAAAGTATTCCCGAATCATGACCTGGTGGAACTACCTCATGATCATGATATTTTCAGGTGTTATTATGATTTTCCCGATGGATTGCCCAAAATTCATGAGCATGACGGTAAACCGGCCCGGGGATTTGGTATTTTCTATGAAGAACGATTGGTGGTTTTTTATACCTACGAATGTGATCTCGGGGACGGCTGGGAATCACCTGATGTGCATAATGATTCAGAGAAATTACGCCGTCAGGCACTGGAAATGGGAACCAATATCATTATTTACGCTTTAACACATTAGACGATATGAAAATAATAAAAGACTACACACATAAGCTCAATCACTATTTACAACAGTTACGCCACCATTTGATCGGCGAAAAACTGGCTGAGATCACATTGATTTTTGCAAAGATTTTTCCGGTTTACTTTTTACTGACGCTTCTATTGGAAAACACCTTTTATTTACCCTCTTCTCTGCGACAATATATCTGGTACAGTTATCCCGCTATAGGGATTTTTTATATTGGCATAGTGGTCATTACCGCGATGATCATTAATTTCGGATGGACACGGAATTATACAGTCAAAGGCATTGCCAAAAGGTTTGCAGCCCGGGATGAAAAAGCAGCGAATAAATTTTTGGACAGCATTCAATTATTAAAGGATATTCGTAATTCAGATACCGGCTATTCCGGGGAACTGATTTTGGCTTCGGTAAAAAATACCATCAATGATCTGAATAAAATTTCAGTCAAAGACATTGTTCGCAAATACAAACTCAAAAAGCAATTGATTCATACAGCCATTATTTTGACGGCCTCTATTATATTATTTCTGTTGAATTCCGGTAAGGCAATCAACGCTCTGAGCCGTTTAAATAATTATAACATGCACTATGAGGTGCCTCTGCCCTTCACGATCGAATCCCGGTCCGGAGATATGGAAATATTCAGTGGCGATACTGTCAATATACAGATACAGACCGAGGGCAAGCATCCCGATGAATTAAAAATCACTCTGGATTATGAAGACTATCAATCGGAAAAATATTTTGAAATTGACTCCGCCGGACAAGGGGAATTTTCCGTCAACGGCATTACAAAAAATTTTACTTATGAGGTCAGCAAAACCAACCACTCTGTTTTTAAGCCCTGGAAAAAAATATCTTCCGGTGTGTATCATGTCAATGTCAATGACCGCCCGGAAATTCTCAATATTACCACCAAAATAAATTTTCCCGCTTATACCGGCATTGGCGAAAAGGTCAAAGAGTCCAATAATTCTGAATTCTTTGCCATGCCGGGATCAAAAATCTCTGTCCGCGCCCAACTGAATAAACCGGTTTCTAAAGCATCTCTCCAATTTAAAGACCGTGCAGAACTGCCATTAACCATTCAACAAAATGCCCTGTATGGCGAATTTTCGGTGAAGTCTGCCGAAGAATATTTTTTCAAACTCAGGGATGCAAACGGAATTTCAAATATTAATCCCATCAAGTATAGAGTAAAAATCACTCCGGACAATTATCCCTCTGCCAGTCTTTTAAGCCCCCGGGAAGATTTTCAACTCAATGAACAGATGCAAATTCCGATTTTATTACGGATCAGTGACGATTATGGATTTACAAAGGCTGTTATTCATTATAAATTGCTTAAAAAATTCAGTGAACAGAATGATCAAAAATTTACCCGGGATTTTCCCCTGAAAAACAAACAGGTAACCTTTCAGGAAGTCGCTTATGAATGGGATGTCAGCAGTTTGGGATTAGCACCGGAAGACGGAGTGGAATTTTTTATCGAGATATTTGACAATGACACGGTAATGGGACCCAAAAAGACGACAACGGGCAAAGTTTCCGCCTTCTTTCCCTCACTCAATGATATGTTCAGCCAGGTGGATAAAAACCAAGAGGAAATTCAGGATACCGGTGAAGATATTTTTGATAAACTGCATTCATCAAAAGAGGTACTTCAGGACATCTCCAACAAATTACTTAAGGACCCAAAACTCAGTTGGGAGCAAAAAGAACAACTTCAACAGGAAATCGATAAAACCAAAGAAGCCGGTGAAGACCTGAAAAAACTATCGGAAAAAATCAAAGAGATTCAAAAACAAGGAGAGGATAACCAACTCTTTTCCGAAGAAACCATTAAAAAATACGCGGAATTGCAGCAGTCCATGCAGGAGATCATGACACCGGAATTACAAAAAGCCATGGAAGAACTGCAAAAAGCAATCAAACAGGCGGACCAGGAAAATACCCAAAAATCAATGGATAAATTCAAAACCTCTCATGATAAATTCAGTAAAGAACTGGATCGCATGTTAAAATTAATGAAACGGGTCAAAATTGAGCAATCGGTAGATGAACTGGCCAAACGAATTGAAGACCTTACCAATCGTCAGGATTCCGTATCAGCGAATCTGGACAACCGGGAGTTAACAGAGAATAAAGACTGGAACGCACTGCAAAAGGAAGAACGAAATATTGAGAGGGATATGCAAATTTTTGAAGATATTCTGCAAAAAACAGCACAGGATATGCAGGAATTCCCCATCATGAATCAAAAGGAACTGGAAAATATTCAGCAACAACTCCATGAAAAAGGCATCTACGATGATATGCAGCAGGCACAAAAATCCATGCAGATGCGCAACCAGCAGCAATCCTCGGAAAACTCCCAGCAGGCCCATAAAAAACTATCGGAAATGCAGCAGGATATGCAAGAAGTTCAACAGGATTTCCAACAGAAAAACATGCAGGAAATCAATGAGGATTTTCAAAACGCCATTATGAAAAGCCTCCAACTGTCACAAACCCAGGAAAATATTAATAAAGAAATACAAGCGGCACATCGCCAGTCAGACCAGTTTAACCAAATCGCTTTGAAACAGAACAGAAATTATCAAAATATCTCCAAACTGATCAGTGATCTGAATGAACTCTCCAATAAGACTTTTGGATTGTCCGGCGAATCCACCAAGAGCATTGGACGGGCCGCTAATCAGATGCAAAAAGCCATGGCGCAAATGACAGAACGCAATCCCTCTTCATCAGGTACCTACGGCAAACGCGCCAAAGCAGCGCTCAACCAGCTCTCTATGGACCTGATGAATTCCATGTCCAATCTCCAGGAATCAGGCGAGGCTTCGGGATTTGAAAATTATATGCAGCAAATGGAAAAATTGGCACAACAGCAGCAGGGGCTCAACCAGGAAACACAACAGCGTGGCCCCGGAATGCCAAAACCAATGCCCGGTGGCAAACAACCGGGTTCCTTGCGCCAACTGGCAGCCCGGCAGCGACAAATTCAGGAATCACTGCAGCAACTACAGGAAGAAGTCAACCGTCAATCCACACAACAAACCGGAAATTTAAAAGGCATTGCCAAAGATATGGAAGATGTCATTAAAGACCTGAATCAAAACAAGGTGCTGAGAAAGACGATTGATCGTCAACAAAAAATCCTTACACGCATGTTGGATGCCCAGCAGTCCCTGCGTACACAAAGTTATAAAAAAGAGCGCGAGAGCAAATCCGGTGAAGGAATTAAAGGTACCTCGCCCGGCGCCTTGCCCGAGGATTTAGGTGAACGCAATCTGTTGCTCACCAAAAAACTGGAAGAAGCCCTGCAAAACGGCTATTCCAACGAATACAAGGAAATTATCCGCAAATATTTCGAGGAATTAGCAAAAGAAGAAAATGAATCCGATGAATAAATATTTACCCGTCATATTAATCCTGCTATTTGGTGCAATTCTTTTTGGCCAGAATGTGAAAGTAGTTGACCGGGACGCTAATAATTTGCGAATGCAATACGTCCAGGCCATTCGCCTGGAAAATGAAAAACAGGTGGAAAAGGCCCTGGATATTTACCGTGACCTGGTCCGGGAAATGCCAACGGAAAAACTCTTTTATGTTAAATATTTTGATCTGATGTTCAAGCAGAAAAAATATGATGAACTGAGTGAAGTCTTGCCGGAATTCATTGAAAAGTATCCCAATAATGATAAGGCTAAAATTGATCTGGGGAAATTATACTTCATTCAGGAAGACACCCTCAAAGCAAAACAAACCTGGGAAAAATTCCTGGAAGAGAAAAATTATGCAAAACTCTTTACCCGCCACCTTTTTTACACCATGGCTTCATTGCAACTTCGTGAAGAAGCCGAAAATATTCTTCTGACTGCCAGAAAACGCAACCAGGATGAAGACCTCTTCTGTAAAGAATTGGCGGACCTTCACCATGCCAATGGACAACATAAAGAAGCCACTGGTGAATATCTCAAATACCTGGCAAAGGATGATCGCAATTTCAACTATGTCTCCGATATGATGGCGCGCTTTCCCGTTAAGGAAAAGGTCATTAACAGGGTGGATTCCGTTTTAATTGCAGCAATCAATAAAACCGACCACCAGATTTTTCATCATCTTCGCGCTGATTATCTTTTCAATAGTAAGCGCTATGAAGGCGCCGCATCGGAAATTCTGGCCATCGAGAAGAAAAACAACTATTCCGGCGCTACTGTTCTGGAGTTTGCTGACAATTTAATTAAAATGAAAGCTTATGAATTTGCGAAAAAGTTTTTCAGCGAGATCATTGATAACAAAAAATTCAGTTCCATTACACCGCAAATTCTATTGAACCTGGCTAAAATTGAAGAGCATATTGTATTAGCAGCCACTGAGAATACTTATCTGAATTATTTTTTGCCGGAAAATTATTTCGTGGCATCACAATTTATTTTTATGAATGAGGAAACCGGGGAAAATCTGTCCCGGGCATTTTCAATCTATGATTCGGTCTCAAGCCTGGAAAATATCGGTAACATTTCCAACCAGGCTGAATTCAATATTGGTAAATTACGCTATGCCTATCTACGGGATTTTGACGGTGCCATCAAGCATTTTGATAAAGCCGAAGAGAAGTCCAAAAGCATTCGATTCCGGCATGAAGTCTTTAATTATAAATTTTTAGCGGTCCTGGCAAAGAATGATCTGGAAACCGCTGGAAAAATATTGACAAAACGTAAAGCGCGCTATGGCCGTAATTTCGAAAAAGATTATCTGCGCAACAAACTTTTACTGGATTTTTTAAGCCAGGATTTTGAGAGTTTCATGAAAGCCAAAAGTGACGTGATCAAAAAACTGGGGGTTGAGCATGATCTTTTTAATGATTACTTAGAACTTTTAACTATTACGGAAAATAACTACAAAGACAAAGATGATGAGGCGCAAAAGGATTTCGCCCGGTTTGGTAAGTCTGAACTACTACTGCGGCAGGGAAAGTTATCTGAGTCAGCGGAAATACTGAAATTCGTCACAAACAACCGCTCCCCCATCAGGGATGAATCCCTGTATCGTCTGGCGCAGGTCTACCTGCAAACAGGATTTCAGGATGAGGCGGAAAAAGTCGCCGGTAAACTCCTGAAAACCGATTCCAAATTCCGGGACAGCGTAATCCGGCTGATCGGTGAATATTATTACGATCAATCCGATTTTACCAGAGCAAAAGAGTGGTACCAGAATCTGCTGCTGGATTTTCCAAATTCCTTTTATATTGAAATTGCCCGTCAAAGACTGCGACAGATCAGAGGAGATGATTTATAAGATGAAGAAATATATTATACTATTGCTACTGATAAGCAATCTGTTTGCGCAAAAAATTCTTATCCCCATGGACCAGACCCAAACTAATCATTTGAAAGCCTATGGCATTTCATACTGGGTTTTAAAACAGGGTTCACGGGTGGAATGGCTGCTTAATTTTCGGGGTGGCTCATTTTTAATGGATAAACATGAGGGGATTATCAATGAAATGCGGCTGCGTGGTGTTAGTTGGGAAGAACCTTCCTCAGGACAGCTTTCTCAAATCTATGCCACAATCGATGAAAATAATATGGATGTGATTTTTTTAGAAAA
This sequence comes from uncultured bacterium, assembly GCA_964498725.1. Lineage (GTDB taxonomy): Bacteria > Fidelibacterota > UBA2242 > UBA2242 > JAFGTP01 > JAFGTP01. Next base: position 53,713 of record CAZCHS010000008.1, read on the forward strand.
AGCCGCAAAGATTGCTATTTATTCACCTCCCAACAAGCAGCCCTGGGATGATGCTGTGACACTGGCGCTCAGTTATGCTGAGGTGGATTATGACATTGTCTGGGATGAAGAAGTGCTGGCAGGAAAATTATCGGAGTATGACTGGGTGCATCTGCATCATGAGGATTTCACCGGGCAGCATGGTAAGTTTTATCGAAATTACAGGCACCAGCAATGGTATAAAGAACAAAAAGCAGAATATGAGGCCGCCGCCGCAAAAGCCGGTTTTTCATCGGTTTCAGAGCATAAAAAGGCGGTTGCCAGAACATTAAAAAAATATATTGAAAGCGGTGGGTTTTTATTTGCCATGTGTTCCGCCACAGATGCACTGGATATAGCTCTCGCCTCCGAAGGTGTTGATATTGTGGCTTCACCTTTTGATGGTGATCCGCCGGACCCCGATTGTCAAAAAAAACTGGACTATTCCAAAACCCTGGCTTTTACAGATTTTAAGTTGTATACCAATCCCATGATTTATGAGTATTCCGATATTGATTATCCGCCCAGCCATATCCCTGAAGCACCCGGAGCTATGAAAGATTACTTTACACTGTTTGAATTTTCCGCGAAATATGATCCGGTTCCAACCATGTTAACCCAAAACCATGTCTCCATCATTCCCGGTTTTATGGGGCAGACCACCGGCTTTCATCGCAGCAAGATCAAACCCTCGGTTGTTATTATGGGGGAAGTGGAAGAAAAACCCCAGGTAAAATATTTACACGGGGTTGCCGGCAAAGGCAGTTTTACCTATCTGGCGGGCCATGATCCGGAAGATTATACCCATTACGTCGGTGATCCCAAAACCGAGTTGGATTTACATCGGAATTCACCGGGATACAGACTTATTCTCAATAATATTTTATTTCCCTCTGCTAAGAAAAAACCGCGGAAAACATAATTTCACAGAATTTAAAACAGGCGACAAGAAAATCCTGTCGCCTGTAAAAAATCTATTTGCATGCCGGGATTTTTAACCTGAATTATTCATGAATTTTCAATTTTTTAAAGGAAAGCGAACAAAATTAATAAGTTATGAAAAAAATAATAAAAAGATAAATTGGAAAATTCATAGAATGATATTCAGGTCAATCCCGATAGTTTCCACAGGAAACGTATCGGCGCGAAGCGGGCATTGTTCATATTTTTATGAATAATGCAGGTTAAAAACTCAAAGATAGTTGCACTTCTAATCCGTGATGTTTCATATTATATTTTTCTTCTTCCTCTTTATCAATGTCATTAAGGCCATAATAATATGTTCCTCTGACTCCCAGGGTTTTACTTATCCAAATATTCACGCCGGCCATTGCTCCATAGTCAAGATTGATATCATCACCTTCAATATCTTCTTTTTCTGTTTCTTCTCCATATTTCACTTCCATTTCACCATTCAGAAATTTACCCACCTCGGCTCCAATAAATAAATTAATAAAACTTTCAGGCGGAAGAATCATAAAGGCAGCAAATCCATTAATATAATTCATTGTCATAGTCAGATCAGCCTCTCCGAACTCAAAAATGGTACCCCTTTGAACATAATGTGCGCCGATCAGCAAATTTCCCATCGGCTTTTCAATGCCGACATCAATACCAGTAAGTGGCTGCGGATTTATTTCTTCCTGCAAATCCTCATCATTCCATAGAACATTACCAACATTCACGCCACCAAAAATCCTGACACTGTTCTGTGCAAACACGAATGAAGTCAGAATCAAACTAATCAAAATAATCCTTTTCATCATACTCCTCCTTAATTAAATCAAAAGTGACATATCATTTTTTCACAAAGCAAATACATAATTGAATTTAATTAAATTATTGTATATGTAAAGATATAATTTTGCCATTTAAAAAAATAATTAGACCTTGTTTTTTTGAAAAATGCAATTAAATTTTATTTTGAACAACCAAGAAAGGATGGTCATGACAGGAACGAATAACACTGATAAATTTAAAAAATTTTTGGATGAATCCTTAAGCACTTCGGAATTTGCCTGGTGGGACTGGCATATTCCAACCAATTCTGTAACTTTTAACGATCTGAAAGTCAAATGGCTGGGGTATGAGCCAAAGGATTTTAAAAATGTGGGGTTTGAAGCATTTACCTCTTTATTGCATCCCGATGATTATGAGAAAGCCATGAATGCCATGAGAAAATATCTTAGCGGCCAGGAAAAACTCTACAAAGTTGACTATCGAATAAAGACTGCTGCCGGCGATTACAAATGGTATATGGACCGGGGGATTTGCGTCACTGCTGATAAACAAAAGAATCCTATACGACTCCGGGGTATTGTTTTGGACCTTGGCGCCTATTTTTCAGAAGACAAGATCAGTGGGCTGATGGTGAATTTATTAAGACAAGTCATTCCGCTCAATACAAATTCACAAGGTGATATTATCACAATCTGTAGTAATTGCAAACGGTTAAAAGTCAGTGAAGAAAACTTTATCGATTATAAAGGCGACCTGGAAAATATTTTAAATTTAAGAGTATCACACAGCATTTGTCCTGACTGTTTACATGCTCTTTATCCCGAATATTCTGATATTGAGTCGCTTACTTTGGAATAATCGTGACTGTTCAGCAACCCATTTTTTTATTATGATAACCTGAATTATTCATGAAGTTTCAAATTCGATTGCTGTCCGCCAGTCTCCTACTCTTGATGAAATTGATTTTTTCTTGATCTTTGTGGAACGATGCTGGTAAGTCCGAATGAAAAATACTCAATTGCCGGTGATTATGAGGCATTTGGGTCGTTCGATTCAAGAATCTGCCCGGTTACCACAACTTTGTATTTGCCCTGCTCAAGGCGATTCACGGCATCCCCGTCTTCAATTCAGATCTGCTTTCTCCCTTACCAGGCTACTGTGTATTCAGTGGATGTATCATTTCATATTCATTCTTTTTCTTCTGAAGTGTATTCCACATATCATAATTATTTTGAAGGTTCATCCAGAAATCCGGCGTTGTATTGAAGTACTTTGCCAATCTGAATGCCGTATCCGGTGTCACTGAACGTTTACCCAAGACGATTTCGTTTACACGAACACGGGTTATTCCTATAGCATCAGCGAGTTGCTGCTGCGTCATGTTTAATTCTTCAATATATTCACAACGAAGAATTTTACCAGGGTGTGTGGGTTTTCTATTTTTGGGTAACATAATTATCATACCTCCTAATGGTACTGTACCAATTCAATGTCATATATTTCACCATTCTGGAACCTGAAGCATAATCGCCACGGTTCGTTGACTGATATTGCCCATTGATCCTTTCTGTCCCCGTGCAGTTTATGAAGATAGTTCGACGGTGGAGATCTCAAATCAATAATTTCTTTTGAACTATGCATCATATCCAGTTTTCTGATAAGTCGTTTTGAAATTTCAGGCGCTCGTCATCCATGACAAAGCCCTTGATCATGTATTCCATGAGATTGCGGTTGGCCCAGATCCGGAACTGGGTTCCCCGCTTGCTCCGTACCCGGAAGCCGATGGCCAGAACCATGTCCAGGGCGTAAAAGGTGACCTTGTATTGCTTGCCGTCAACGGCAGTTGTAAAGAAATCCTTTACAACTGAAATTTCCTGTAACTCTACTTCTTTCAATATGTTAGATATATGCTGCCCGATGTTCTGCTTGGAGGTATCAAAAAGTTCAGCGATCTGGTTCTGGTCCATCCAGACCATGCCGTCTTTGGCGTATAAGAAAACAGAGGCTTTGCCATCAACCGTGTTGTAGATGATGATATTCTTTTTTTCGCCGCTCAATTTGTTTCCCCTTCCACGATTTTGATTTCTTCCTCGGTGAGGCTGTAGAGTTCATAGACCATTTGGTCGATTTTGTTTTTCGTATTCCCTGACCTGTGCCTGCCTGGCGGGTTTTTGCAAATAATCGGCGGTTTTGGTGATGGCTGGGATATTGTCCACTGAGCAAATAAAAGGGTTCTGTTTTTGGATAGGAACGTTTTTAACAGGAAGTGTCTTTAACACTATAGTTTTAACCTGCAAGGCAAAAAATAATTACATATAATTTCACTAAATAATGTCTAAAGACCACATTCTATTATGAAACGATCGTTTTACATTTTATTTTTAATCTTTTAGTAGGCAAACTTGAATATTTTTCAGTAATGCTAAAACTCCTAAAATTATTTACTTGTATTTTATTGAATTTATATCAATAACTTTAACCCTAGAATTATCTTTTGACTTCTATATAGAAAACAAATTTTTACCTTATAAAAAATTTTGACTAAAAATATTGGTAAAACAGATTCTTCTTCATTCTATTTACAAAAAAATATTTATTTTTCTATTTCCTTCCACTTAAATTTTAAATAATTATCATTTTGATCCCAATCAAGAATTTGTATTACGCAATCACCATATTCAGTTCTTATGTAAAATACACTATTTATTTCAAAAGAACCGACCTGAAATAAATCTGAGACAAATCCACCACTTTCAGAATTAGTAGTTTCTTCGAAATAATTTGTACCAATTCCAATGAATTTTATACCGTATATATCTTGATCTTCATAATATCCATTAGCAAACTCTGGATCACGTGGTTCAATCCAGAACATATTTTCATCAGGAGGAGTGTCAATATTGTCTTCATTTTCATTTCCTCCTGCAACAATTTCACCAGTTGATGGACTAAACCATACACCTGGATATCCACCATCAAATGATGAATTTGAAACTTCAATAACTAAAATTTCGATTTCATTTTTGGACTCAGAAGGATTTTTTTCACATTGAAAAAATAAACCTAATAATATTACCAATACAAAAAGCATTTTTACTTTCATACTTCACTTCCTTTCACTTATTATAAAAGGCTAACGCTATGCCTGAGGGGCGCGAGTTTTCGAGCGTACCTCTCCAGGCTCTTGTTGGAATTTATTTCATAGTTCGCATTGCCCACGATGGCTTTTATCCGCATAGAAAAGATCGTGCACCTTTTTTAGCATTTGATAGCCGTAGGCGAGGTGATAGAAATGTCCTTGGCTTTCAATAGAGTTAAGCCGGACATCTTTCGCAGTATTTGCTAAATATTCGCTGAATTTAGGTGGTATAAAGTCGTCCGCTGTTCCTTGAAAAACTTCAATGTGTATGTCTATGTCTGAAAGATTGAATCCCCATTGCTTATAAACTGTCTGGGCATCATAGGCGGGGCCTTTGGAGCCATGGCGAAAGAGTTCCTGAAAATCGCGCATAATCAGATATTGCATGTCGGGTAGTTTGAATAATTCTTTGTCGGCAGGGCACAAGCTGGAGTCAAACATTTTTGCGAACGATTTTGGACTTTTCATTAGCCTCTGCGTCATTCCGATAATAGAAAATGGTATTCTAAATAAAGCGAGCGGCAAACGAGTGCCGAGTTTGGCGTAGAAACGGTCCATTGTGCCGAGATGTTTGGCCATTTCAGGGTCGCCATAAACCGGCATGGCACAGGCCAAATCCACCACGCAATGAAGGCGATCGGGAATAGCAAAAGCGCTGGCCATCAGGGAGGGCCCAGCGCCGGAGATGCCGATGGCTCCAAAGGACCCGATTCCAAGATGGTCGGCCAGATCGGCCATGTCTCGTGCGTATTCAAGGATAGTCCAACCGGCACGGAAATCCGATTGGGCGACCCCAGGGCGATCTGGCGCGATGATTCTAAAGCCGTATCTAAGGCCGGGCTTATGAAGGAGCATGCCATGTAGATGCGAGCCTGTCCCGTGATAGAAGAGAATGGGGTGACCATTTAAATCTCCGTACTCATGAAATGCAAGTCTTGTTCCCTGTCGGGTCTTGTAGAATTGAACCTTTTTCTCCAGTTCATCAATTTCATGCTTAGAAAGCATGCTCAGTTCATTTGCATTGTTGGTCATTTCATTCACACTGGTATTCCTGTATTTTATATTTACGTTTCAATATTTGCCTTTTTGCATTGTCATTATTCCAACTAACGATGCTCACCGACACCGATGGCGAATGGAATTCGCCAAAAGCATTCCGCCCACAACTTTGAAACGCGTGCCACCTTTTTAACTCCTCTGATGCTCAAAGGTGTTCGGTGCAGCAAAATGTTAGAGTTTTTTTTAGAGAGAACCTCCTAGAGTTAAAACTCCAGAAGGTTTAAAAACACTATTTTGCAAAAATCATTTTTTTAGTAAATACGTCATTGCCACATTTTAACTGATAGATATAAACACCAGAGGATACTTTTGCTCCATTATCTGATGTTGCATTCCAACTTACTGAATGGTACCCGGCAGACATTGTATTATTTACTAATTCTCTAATTCTATCACCATTTAGTGAATAGATAATTAATTCAACTTTCTGCATATTTGGTAATCCAAATTTTATATTAGTTGTTGGATTAAAAGGGTTAGGAGAATTGGGAAGTAGTACAATTTTATCAGGAATATGAACTAATGATTTCACTAATATATCGTTGTTTATAGATGGACTGATCCCTTCAGAATAAATGTCATAGTCAGTATCACCATTTGAATCAGTTACTTGACATTTAATAGACCAACTATAACTAGGAGAAAAATTAACTGATGTCTGATTGTCCCAAGAGGAATTATAAATCCATTGTCCTGTTGGTGGTGCTTTTGTATCATTCTTCTGTGCAACACCGTCATCGTTTCTATACCACCAAGTATAATTGGTATAAATTCCTGATCCATAACGAGCATCTGCAATTATAGTACTTGAACCTGATTTTGATAAATCTACAACTAATTCGTGTGGATTAATATCCGCATAAAATGTGGTCGTAAATTCTTTATAATTGGCTCCTTGATCTATAGCAACAATTTTTAACTGATATGTACCATCTTCATTATAGTATCCACCAGAGTAATCTCCACTCCAAAAAACAAAGAATTGATCTTGTTGAAGATTTTGACTATAATCCGTTAAATTTTTTTGTCGAAATCTCCATAAATTATTATCTGTATCTTTGAGTATTTTCCAATCATTTTCAGTGGTTTTTTTTACAAGAATTAGAATGTATGCTTTTGTAGATGCATTATCTAATACTTTAAAACTTAGCTGTGTTTGATTTAGAACGTCAGTAGTTGAGGAGAAAGTATTGATTATTGGTTGAGCAACAGATAATGAATTAAAATTTGATTTACTACTGCTATTTCCTCCATGTCCTTCACCTGATTGTATTCTAGGACATAACTCTGGATACTGATAATCACCTTGATGAAGATTATTATGATATTCTTCTAAATCATCATAATTGCAAGTTGCAACATTATGTGGCGGATTTGATACTAAAACATTATTTTTTTCATAAGCATATTCAATAACACCGTCACATCTGATCTCACTTATAAACTGGACTATGGGTACACCAACACCTGGTGCTATAGGCCTGATCATATCAAACATACAATATGAATCTACACTTCTTAAATCATTTGAGGTTGAAATAATATTTCCTCTTGTTGCAGGTGAAATATTGTTAACATTGTATGCTCCATAATAAGTAAGTCCTTTATCAAATGAAGTGATCATACTTTGCTTTAAATTGGTCAAACTACTTGCATAACTAGTGATTGAAATATATTGTCCACTTTCATGATGAATACTAGTATGACCATTAGGACCACCATCCATCTCAATATATGGCATTACACCGTTATTACCATCCATATAGAAGGATTGAAATATACCGGCATGCCAATGATCTTTTATAAAAATTGAACTGCTAGCACCTAGTTTTCTATACATAGCAGTCCCCATTTCAAATTGGCTAATATTTCCGTATCCAAAAACAATCTGCAAAAATAAAAAGAAAGATAAAATTAATTTGAGATTTGTTTTTATAATCATAATTGAATTCCTTATCTAAAAATTAATATTGAATGAAATATTAAATGGAAACATTACAAAAAAATCACTCCATCTTGAATTTATTATTAAATTAGATTTTGAGTTCTTTGCAGTAATATATTCCCATTTCCCTGCATCATCTACTACTTGGCCTTCTTTAATTTGGATCAAAGATAAACCTAATCCACAAGTTATGGTTAATTTGTTATTTCCATTGATCGTAAAATTACACATATTTAAGATACCTCTATAGTTCGGTAGCCCGCCAAACATATCAAAATCGTATCCTCTATTTATAAACATATCTAACAATAATTCACATATTTTATTATTATCAATCATAATTATTTTTGATATTCCAGCACTTCCCCAAATATTAGATAGCGTTAAGTTGATGTAAATACTGTTCGATACCGATTTACTGTATCCTAATGCTATATAAGGATATCCTGCACTTATTTTATATATATTTTTATTTTCTGATAAAAACAAACTTAAATCACCAGAATTAGTAAAAAAACCAGGATATGCATAACTAACTGTAATACTATCAGAAAAAAATG
>CAZCHS010000009.1:0-23405 GCA_964498725.1 uncultured bacterium
CAGATCCCGATAAATCGGGAGAATTGTCTGTTACAGGAGGCTAAAACATACCTGAATAGTTACGAAATATTTTATTGGTTGCAGACTAATTCTCAAGGTATTAATTTTGTCCCAAAAAATATGCAGAAAACCAAATTTCAATTATCCAATGTATTAACTGTTTCTTTTGCCCACATGGTGCATGATACTTTTACGGCTTTTCTCGCGCCACTGCTGCCCCTGTTGCGTGAAAAACTGGGAATTAGTTATGCAATTGCGGGGCTGTTGTCTGCCATACAGAAATCGCCGGCATTATTTAATCCCCTGGTTGGAATCATTGCCGACCGGATCAGTTTGCGGTTTCTGGTCATTGTCGGCCCTGCTATAACAGCGATTTGTATGAGTTTACTGGGAGTTGCCGCGAATGTTTGGGCGCTCATTGTTTTGCTACTGATCACCGGGATCAGCTCCACTTTATTTCATGTACCTTCACCGGTGATGATCAAGGAAGTTGCCGGCAACAAAACCGGACTGGGCATGAGTTTTTATATGCTGGGCGGCGAACTGGCGAGAACAATTGGCCCGCTTTTGATTTTAGGAGCTGTAACGCTTTGGGGACTGGAGGGCAGTTACCGGCTTATGCCGATTGGGATTTTAGCTTCGGTACTTCTGTTCTTTCGATTCAAAAATATCAAGGTCAACAAAAAAGTAAAAAAGAAAAAAGAGAAGCCCCATCATACTCTGAAAAAACTTTTGCCTCTATTCATTTTTATTGGTTCATTTTCCTTTTTTCGTGAAATAATGAAAGCCACGCTGACCCTATTTCTGCCGGCCTATATCACCTCTAAAGGACAGTCTTTGTGGTTTGGCGGAATTTCATTATCAATCATGCAGTTTTCAGGTGCCATGGGCTCCTTGCTGTCAGGACATTTTTCAGATATGATCGGCCGTAAAAAAATATTGCTGATCATCAGCATTGCCATGCCGGTGGTCATGTTACTCTTTACCTTTGCCGATGGTATTCTGATGATCCCGGCTCTGATTGTCCTGGGTTTTTTTACCTTTGCCAGCAATCCGGTGCTGCTGGCGTTTATTCAGGATACAAATTCTGAAAACCCGGCCTTTTTAAATTCTATCTACATGACCATGTCTTTTTTTGTCAGTTCAATCGTGACCCTGGGAATTGGTTTTTTCGCCGATCAATTCGGATTGCATTTAACCTATAGGATATGTGCTTTGTTTGGCATGGGATTGATACCGGTTTCTTTATTTTTAATTAAAAAAGCGGCATAAAATCCAGGTATCTATTGAATATGTTAATATTTTTCTAAATTTTTATAGGTAACAACCGATTCTTTATAAGTAGTGATTATTGTAATTAATTTCTTAATCAATTTTTAACCTGAATTATTCATGAATTTTATTATTTATATTTATTGTCCGGGAATATGTATTGAAACTAATGAGGAATAATATGACTGTGGATAAACTAAATTTTGAAATTGAAACACTGGGCAAAGCAAAAATCGATTCTCCCATGAAGAATGCCCAATTCATAAATAAAGAAACGAAAGTACTGTATAATCCCAAACTGGATGAAATCAAGAAAAAATTGGCGGCGGGAATTGAACCGGCTGCATTCAACCTGGCCGGTCCCCGGGAGAAAATTTATTTTGACCCCTCAAAATTACGCTGTGGCATCGTTACCTGTGGCGGTCTTTGTCCGGGAATCAATGATGTCATCCGGTCAATTGTTTATAGTTTATATCATCATTATGGTGTACGGTCGATCTATGGTTTTCAATATGGCTTTGAGGGATTGATACCGGAGTTTCAACATCCGGTGATTGAAATGACACCGGAATCAGTGGAGGACCTCCATGAAAAAGGCGGGACAATACTGCATTCTTCCCGCGGCCCACAAAATGTGGAAGAACAGGTGGACACCCTGGAACGGATGAATATCGGAATTCTGTTTACTATCGGTGGCGATGGCACCCTGCGTGGCGCCCGGGATATTGCCGAAGAGATCAAAAAGCGGAGATTGAAAATCAGCATTATCGGTATTCCGAAAACCATTGACAATGACATTACTTTTGTCCAGCAATCCTTTGGCTTTGAAACCGCTATTTCACAGGCTAAGGCAGCTATTTATTCGGCCCATGTTGAGGCCAATGGCGCAAGACGGGGAATTGGCCTGGTGAAATTAATGGGCCGGCACTCCGGTTTTATCGCCGCCAATGCCACACTGGCAACCAGCGATGTGAATTATTGCCTGATTCCGGAGGTAGAATTTTCCATGGAAAAATTGCTGAAAGCGCTGGAACATCGATTTACCTATAAAAATCATGCGGTTATTGTGGTGGGAGAGGGGGCCGGTCAAAATCTATTTGAAGGTAAAAAAGAATTTGATGCTTCCGGTAATGTGAAGTTTCATGATATCGGTTTGCATCTGAAAACAACTATCAAAGACTATTTCCAAAAATTGCAAACTCCCATTAATATCAAATACATTGATCCCAGTTATATTATTCGCAGTATGCCGGCTAATCCTCATGATTCAGTACTCTGTTTGCTTTTGGGGCATAACGCGGTTCATGCCGGTATGGCGGGCTATACGAATATGTTAGTGGGCAGTTGGAACCGTCAATACATCAATGTCCCGATTCCGGCAGCTGTTTCAAAACGGAAAAAAATTGATCCGGAAGGCGCGCTGTGGAACAGTGTCCTGGCAACCACTGGTCAGCCACGATTATAAAAAAAAACGACGAAGCTAATTTAGGGGGGTAGAAGTAATTTATTTCAAATTACTTTAGTTAAGCTTCGTCGCTCTAATTGTTTGATAACCCGGTGTACAAAAAGATTATCGGCGGCACCGGCAACCTTTAAAATTTCCTTTTATTCCTCCGGTTCATAAACTCTAACATAATCAATTTCCATATTGGCGGGAAAAATAGTGTTGTCAATGCCTTTGACGCCGCCCCAGCCGCCGCCGACAGCGATGTTTAGCAGCAGATGAAATTTTTTGTTGAAAGGCCATTTGCGCCAGTCATCACTTTCCCTGACAACTTTAAAATATTGTGTTTCATCCAGAAAAAATTTCAAACTGTCAGGATACCATTCCATTGAATAGACATGAAAAGTGCTCATGGCATCGGGAACCATAATTGTGCCGCTTTTCTGAGTGCCGTTTTTATGGTTGTAAGCCTGGGTATGGATAGAAGCGTGAACCTTGCCGGGATCATAGCCCACATGCTCCATAATATCAATTTCTCCATTATCAGGCCAACTGCCATTGCCGTAATCCCAGACATCCGGCAGCATCCAGATTGCCGGCCAGGTGCCGACCCCCTGAGGTAATTTGGCTTTAACGTCGATCCGTTTATATTTCCAGCCAATTTTTGAATTGATTCGGGCGGATGTGTATTCTTTGCCTTCGTAATTTTCCAGTTTGGCGGATATGATCAACTTGCCGTCTTCCAGGTAGGCGTTTTCCGGGCGGTCAGTGTAATATTGGGATTCGTCGTTGCCCCAGCCGTGGCCGCCGGTTTCAAACAGCCAGAATTGCGGGTCCAGTTCACTGCCGTCAAATTCGTCATGCCACACCAGCTGCCAACCCGGTATTTCCCAGGCTTTGGTATTCGAATCCTGCTTTTTTTCATTTGAGCCGGTGGGATTGCAGGCAATTGCAATCATCATAATTCCAGGGATAAAGATTTGATTAAACTTCATAATTGTTCCTAATCTATCAGGTTAAAGGTTTGTGATATGATATCTTCAGAGTTTCCGCCAACCATTACTTCAAATTCACCCGGTTCCAGTACTTTTTCATAATTATTGTCGTAATAAAACAGATCATCCTTTGTTAGTTTGAAAGTTATTGTTTTGGTTTCGCCGGCTTTTACAGGCACCTTCTTAAAGTTTTTAAGTTCTTGCACCGGGCGGGCAATGCTGCAAACCCGGTCGCGAATATAGAGTTGAACAACTTCCTCTCCGTCCATATTACCGGTATTTTCCAGATCGATTTGAATGGTCAACGTCCCGGTTTTATTCATTTCTTTTTTGTCCAGTTGCATATTGGAATATTTAAAATCACTGTAGCTGAGGCCAAACCCAAAGGGATAAAGTGGTGTATTGGGGCCGTCAATATATTTTGAATTAAATGCCCAGTCCGCCTTCACATTCGGCCGTCCCGTATTGAGTTGGTTGTAATAGATCGGTATTTGCCCCACTGACCGGGGAAAAGTCATGGATAGTTTCCCGGAAGGATTATAATCTCCGAACAGCACATCACTGATGGCGTGACCAGCCATATGACCGGCATGCCAGGTTTCCAAAATAGCATCGGCATTTTCCGCTGTCCAGGGAATGGTTAGGGGCCGGCCATTCATCAATACCACCACAAGGGGTTTTCCGGTTTTTTTCAGTTCCATTAATAATTCTTTTTGGACACCGGGTAGATTGATATTCATGCGGGAAGCGGCTTCACCGGACATATAGCGGGTTTCTCCGACTACAGCAACGATTACCTCCGCTTTTTTTGCTGTCTCAACTGCCTCAGCAAATTCATCTTTAAAATCCCTGGGGTCATGGTTCTGCATAAGCTGACGTTGATTTGGGTCACCGATATCACAGCCTTTGGTATAATGAATCTCGGTTTCTTTTCCCAGTCTTGCCTGTAATCCTTCAAAAACCGAAATTGCTTCTATCGTTGATCCCTGGCAATCCCAGTTACCGAGCGGAGTAATTTTATCTTTTGCCAGCGGGCCGATCAGTGCGATAGATTTTATATCCCTGGATAGTGGCAGTAAATCATTTTCATTTTTTAATAATACAAAGGATTTTCTGGCGACTTCCCGGGAAATTTCCTGATGTTCTTTTGAGAATAAAGTCTCCTTCTGTCGCTTTTCATCCAGATATTTGTAAGGGTCTTCAAAAAGACCGAGTTTATATTTGACTGTCAATATTCGTCGTACACAGTCATCAACCTGCTGTTCACTGATTGTTCCTTCTTCCACTAATTCTTTGAGATGACGGGTATAAGCCAGGCTTTCCATATCCATGTCAGTGTTGCCGTTGATTGCGATTTCCGCGGCATGTTTCAGGTCTTTTGCGGTACCGTGGGCGGTGAGTTCGCCGATTGATCCCCAATCGGAGAGTATGAAGCCCTTCCAGCCCCATTTTTTATGCAGAATGTCATTGACCAGAAACTGATTTCCAGTAGCCGGAATGCCATTGAGTGTATTAAACGCATTCATAAAAGTAACTGCACCGGCCTTTACAGCGGCTTTGAAAGGAGGCAGGTAAATGTTATAAAGTGAATTCATGGAAATATCAACGGCATGGTATTCCCGCCCGGCATTGGGCGCGCCATAGGCGGCAAAGTGTTTTGCACAGGCGGCAATAGTATTCGTGGCACTGAGATCGTCTCCCTGATAGCCTTTTATTTTGGCAATGGTGATTTGGCTGGCAAGATAGGGGTCTTCAACGCCAGCTTCCATCACACGTCCCCAGCGTGGGTCACGGGATACGTCGATCATTGGATTAAAAGTCCAGTTCAGTCCGGCGGCCGCGGCTTCGGTGGCGGCGATGCGTTCGGCTTTTTCAATAGCCGCCATATCCCAGGAAGCGGAGAGTCCGATGGGAATCGGGAACATGGTTTTGTAGCCATGTATGACATCAACGCCAAAGATAAGAGGAATGCCCAGCCGGCTTTTTTCCACGGCTAGTTTTTGGGCGGCGCGTACATTGTCCACATAATTGACATTCAGCATTGAGCCGACTAATCCTCTTTCTATATCTTCATAGCGGCCTTCATTGCGATCATCATCGGGTTTCGGGCCGGTTAGGTCCCAGCTGTTGCTATACTGATTCATCTGGCCGATTTTTTCTTCCAGTGTCATTTTTTTAAGTAGGCTGTTCACCTCTTTTTCAATTTCTGCTGTCGTCATGGCAGCCGATAACATTCCAAAACTAATTAATCCAAGCAATAAAAGTTTCTTCACAATTTCTCCATCAATTTTAAAAATTAGATTTTATACATACAATTGCGTAACAGTTGTTAAATATATTGTAATTGTACAAATAATACAATGAAACAAACTAAAATTGAGTTCACTTTTAATAAGTTGATAACAAAGGATAAGCCAAGCCGGTGTTGTCCTATATATTACCAATAAGCGGAAGTGAAATTTTATCATTTTGATAAAACAGTTTTATCATTTTCATAATCTAATTGATTGTCAGTTTATGAACAGCTAAGCATTAATTTTTAATTTTAGCAGGTAATGAAAAAATATTCATGTCAAGTTTCCTTATAAACAGGCAATTCTATCATTATTTTAGTCCTGATTATATAAGGCTTGGCACAAATAATGCGAAAAGCGCTCTCACAAAGCTACGCTTCTGGGGTAGCGGTTAAATTTTTTATCAAAAGGAGAAAATGTTGAGTAACATTACCAAACTATCTGTTAAAGAAAAAATCGGGTATGGCCTCGGCGATACAGCGTCCAATTTATATTTTCAGATGTATATCAACTTTTTGTTGTTCTTTTATACTGATGTTTTTGGTATACCTGCCGCAGCTGCCGGAACACTGTTCATGGTTTCCAGATTCTGGGATGCGGTAAATGATCCGATGATGGGGGTTATCGCTGACAGGACTGATACGAAATGGGGCAAATTCCGGCCTTATTTATTATGGATAATGTTTCCTCTGGCTGTGATTGGTGTCCTCATGTTCACCACACCGGACCTGAGTACCAGTGGCAAAATTGTGTATGCCTACATTACGTATATCCTAATGATGATGGCTTATACGGCGATTAACATTCCTTATTCAGCGCTAATGGGTGTTTTGTCTCCTCACTCAACGGAAAGAACTAGCGCTTCCACTTATCGTTTTGTTTTAGCTTTTGTGGGCGCTTTTATTGTACAGGGATTGACCCTGCCGCTGGTGAATCTCACCGGACAGGAATCAGAAGGATGTACAATTAACAATCAGGTGATTACTCTGACGGAAACCGGTACGAAGGCATCAAAAATTATTATAGAAGCGGATGACGGACAGGAAAGCACAACCACTAATTTTTTGGTTAAAGTGGAAGAACCTGATTCTCTGGCCCCAAAACTCAATGAATCAGTGGATAGACTTAACTTGACCCAGGGATTTACAACTCACACGATGGCATTATCAGAAATGTTTACACTCTCAGACCAGGGAGAACTGGAATTCAGGGCAAAAAGCAGTGATGAAGAGGTTGCAACAGTCTCTCTGGAAAAGGATCACCGCCTGCAAATTCAGGAACAGGGCGTTGGCCAGACAAAAGTCACTGTAACAGCCATTTACAATAAATATCAAAAAACCGATTATACTTTTTGGGTCAATATCCTGGAGGAAGGCAATCAACCGCCGGAGTTAGTAGCTCAGTTGGACGAGTTGACCTATGACCTTGAAGAAGAGACGAAGACAATTAACCTGAACACCTATTTTGAAGATGATGAACCACTAACTTTTCATACCGACGCGGAAAATAAGAAAGTAGTCATTACAGAGACAAGCAACGGACGGATGAAACTGGAATTAAAAAATCCGGGCATATCTAAGGTAACTGTCACAGCCAATGATCATCGCGGCGGTATTACTGAAACTGATTTTTATGTCAATGTAAAATCCGCTGAAAATGATCCGCCGGCGGTCTATGTTAAACCGGAAAATATGGAGTTGACAGAAGGGTATGGCGAAACCAAAATCGATGTTTCACAGGCCTTTAAGGACCTTGACGGTGATAATTTGTCCCTGAGTGTCACAAAGGTTAATATGGCCAAAGGTTTTCCGATTACCATGGGGATTTTCGGAGTATTGGCCATGATCCTGTTTTATATCACCTTTGCGTCAACCAAAGAACGTGTCCACCCCTCCATCGAACAGAAAACATCACTGAAAAATGACCTGAAAGATTTGCTTGGCAATAAACCCTGGATGATTCTATTGCTCATGGGTATTTTTACCCTGGGCTATGTGATCATACGCATGGGTACGATCATGTACTATTTTAAATATTATATTGGTAATGAACTACTTGCAGCAGCCTTTATGGTTACCGGAACAGTGGCGGTGATCGCCGGAACTGCCAGCACCCAGTATTTATCAAAATTATTAGGCAAGAAAAAATTATACCTGATCGTAATGGGATTGTCCAGTTTACTAACTATTCTGTTTTACTATGTGCCCAAAGATCAGATATTCATGATTTTCGCAGTGCATATTCTAATTTCCCTGGTAATGGCGCCTCAGGCACCGCTCTTGTGGGCAATGTATGCGGATACGGCTGATTATTCGGAATGGAAAAACGGCCGCCGGGCAACGGGTTTGATCTTTTCCGCGGCGACCTTTTCGCAAAAGTTCGGCATGGCTATTGGCGGTGGAATAGCCGGCTGGTTATTGTCCATGTTCGATTTTGAACCCAATGTGGTGCAATCTCCGGAAACCATAAACGGAATCAAATTAATGATGAGCTATATTCCGGCAGGAGCAACAATCATTGCAACAGTGGCGGCATTGTTTTATCCTCTGGATGATACAACAATGGCCAACATAGAAAAAGAACTGGAACAGCGAAATAAAGATAATTGATGAAAAACAAATTTCGGAGTGAAGAAATTGAGAAACTTATATTTATTATTTTTCATAATGCTGATCCATACAAGTTTTAGTATGGCCAACACTTCTGAGAAGATAGATCGGAAAATTGACCGGTTACTGGGAAAAATGAGTTTGCAGGAAAAGATCGGCCAGATGAATCAGCGTCATGGGGCTGATGGCCATGAAGAGCCTGTCCGCAATGGCCAAATCGGATCGATTTTAAATGAAGTGGATACCGATAAGATTAACCGTTTGCAAAAAATAGCAGTGGAAGAATCACCTCATGGTATTCCGTTGTTGATCGCCCGTGATGTGATCCATGGTTTTCGTACCATCTTTCCAATTCCCCTGGGATTGGCGGCCACCTGGAATCCGGAACTGATCCGGCAGGGCACCCGGGTTGCTGCCGAAGAAGCAGCTTCAGTTGGGATCAACTGGACTTTTGCCCCCATGATGGATATTTCAAGGGACCCGCGCTGGGGACGGATAGCCGAATGTTTTGGTGAAGATACTTATCTAACCAATCAATTTTCAGTGGCCATGATCAACGGTTTTCAAACCAATGACCTGACACGACCCGATGCCCTGGCAGCCTGTGCCAAACATTTTGTCGGCTATGGTGCCGGTGAAGGCGGACGGGATTACAATACGGTCTATATTCCCGAGCAATTGCTGCGGGAAGTCTATCTTAAACCATTCCGGGCCAGTGTGGAGGCCGGAGTTGCGACACTTATGCCCGCTTTTAATGATCTCAATGGCATTCCGGCTACTGGGAACTCCTTTTTACTCAGAAAAATTTTGCGTGATGAATGGGGTTTTGACGGCCTGGTGGTCAGTGACTGGGCGGCCATTGAGCAGATGATCCCCCATGGTTATTGTGCTGATCTGAAAGATGCCGGCGGAAAAGCCCTGCAAGCGGGAATCGACATGGAGATGGCGACCACTGCTTACGAAGATTATTTGGCAGAATTAGTGGAAACCGGTGTAATTGACGAAAATCTTATTGATCAGGCGGTGCGAAATATTCTGAGAGTGAAGTTTCGTCTCGGATTATTCGAAAATCCCTATACTGATCCAAAGGAATTTCCGGCCCTTGTCAATGACAATAATCTGAAAATGGCAAAAGAAACCGCTTTACAAAGCATTGTTCTGCTGAAAAATGACCGGGAAATTCTGCCACTATCCAAAGATCTAAAGGATTTGGCGGTAATCGGCCCTCTGGCTGATGACCCTTTTGAACAATTGGGAACCTGGACTTTTGATAAAAATATCGAAGATACCCAAACACCCCTGACAGCATTGGGAAAAATCTATAACAGAAAAAATATTCATTATATCAAAGCCCTGGAAACTTCCCGTACAAAGAAGCGGGATAAATTTGATGATGCTGTAAAAGCGGCAGAAAAATCCGACGTGATTCTCTTTTTTGGTGGCGAAGAAGCGATCATCACCGGTGAAGCTCACTGCCGCGCCAATATTGACTTGCCCGGCGCCCAGGAAGCATTGATTCATGAACTGGCTAAAACCGGCAAACCAATTGTACTGGTTGTTATGGCGGGGCGTCCATTGACTATGGGGAATATACTGGATAAGGTGGACGCGGTGTTATTTGCATTTCATCCCGGCACTATGGGCGGGCCGGCAATTGCCGATCTGCTAACCGGTGATGCATCTCCGTCGGGAAAATTGCCGGTGACTTTTCCAAAAGTGGTGGGACAGATTCCCTTGTATTACAATCATAAAAATACCGGGCGTCCGCCGTCGGAAGAGAGTTTTGTGCATATTGATGATATTCCGGTCCGGGCCTGGCAGACTTCCCTGGGGAATGAATCCCATTATATAGACGCCGGCTTCAAACCGCAATTTCCTTTTGGTTTTGGGCTTTCCTACACGGATTTCGATTATACTGATCTGAAATTATCCAAATCTAAAATCAAGATGGGTGAACCAATCAAAATATCGGCCCGAATTAGCAATAAGGGTACCCGAACCGCCGAAGAGGTTGTGCAACTTTATACCCGTGATATGGTTGCCAGTATTACGCCGCCGGTGCGTGAGTTAAAAGGATTTCAGCGGATTCTGCTCAAGCCGGGTGAATCAAAACGGGTTACCTTTACTCTGACTACGGATGAACTCGCGTTTTTCAATCAGCAGATGGAAGAAATCACAGAACCGGGAGAATTTCAAGTCTGGATTGCTGCAAATTCAGCCACCGGGCTTAGCGGAAAATTTGAAGTGGTTGAATAACCTGCTATCTATATAATAAATAATGGAGAGATTTCTTTTGATGAAAAAAATAAATCTGTATGCGATTATTATTACGGTTTTGATAATTACCCGTTGCGGACAGAATAATACCGATGTAGAAATTGTCAAAACCGAGTCCGGGTATCAATTGCACCGTTTTGGTGAACCCTATTATATCAAAGGCGCCGGAATTGAAGGGCACTATGATATTCTGAAACAGGCGGGTGGCAATTCCATTCGCACCTGGGGTGTTGACGCATGGCCGGAAATTTTTCAAATGGCGGAAAAGTATGACTTAACCGTCTGTGCCGGTATCTGGCTGGAACAGGAACGCCAGGGATTTGATTACAGCGATGAAGCAGCGGTGGCGGACCAGTTTGAGCGGATTAAACAGGATATTCTGGAATACAAAGACCATCCCCAATTATTGATGTGGAATGTGGGCAATGAACTGGATCTGGATTATACTGACCCGATAGTCTGGAACGCGGTGGAACAGGTGGCGGCTTTTATTAAATCCATAGACAAAGACCATCCTGTTACAACCACGACTGCTTTTATCGAAGAAGAAGAGGTGGAACTGATCCAAGAACGTTGTCCCAGTCTCGATCTTCTATGTATCAATGCTTATGCAGGCTTGCCGGTGGTGTCCCAATTTTTACAGGATTTTGGCTGGGACGGGCCCTATATTATGGGGGAATGGGGAACCTTTGGACACTGGGAAGTCCCTAAAACTGAATGGGGTGAACCGATTGAATTTACCAGCAAGGAAAAAGCGGAACTTTATCAGCAGGAATACAAGGAGCACATTCTTACAGAACCCAATTGTCTTGGGGCTTATGTTTTTTTCTGGGGAGCCAAGCAGGAACGCACACCCACCTGGTATGGTATGTTCATGGCCGATGGCGCCCGGACACAGGCCGTCGATGTAATGTATCATCTCTGGAAAGGGGAATGGCCGGCAGACCGGGCACCAATTCTGGATTCTCTGCGAATTGACGGATTGAACGCGCACATGAGCATTACAATGGCAAAAAAATCAATGCACACAGCCAAAGTCTGGGCCAGAGACCCGGAAAATGAAGATTTACGGTTTCGGTGGGAGATCCTTCACGAAACCCAGGATAAACGCACCGGTGGTGACGAAGAACAAAAACCACCCCAGGCCACTATCGGCACAATGACTGAATCAGGAAATGAACTCCGTTTTTCCGCACCACAGGAACCGGGGCCATATCGCCTCTTCGTTTATGTTTATGACCCGGCCGGTAATGGTGCCCATGCAAATATTCCATTTTATGTAAAAAAACAGGATTAATATGGTACAAAAATCAAAAATATATTTAGGAGAAAACGAACTCAAAATAACCCAAAAAGCTGTCAGCGGTGAATTTGTTAAGATCGATGATGAGAAATATTATAAAATTTCCAATTACGATAAAATGAATCCCTTTTTCATGAGTCTGGTTAGTCCCACTGATCACTGGATGTTTATCTGGTCCAATGGCCCTTTAAGCGCCGGTCGCAGAAATCCCGATAATGCGCTTTTCCCGTATTACACTGACGATAAAATCCGTGATTATAGCGATATTACCGGTAGCAAAACAATTATTTTCATCCAGATGAATGAGCGGAAGTATCTGTGGGAGCCTTTTGCCGATAAATATACCGGAGTTTATGAGATTGTCCGTAATTGTTACAAAAATATTTATGGGAACAGATTGATTTTTGAAGAGGTCAATAAGGATTTGCAGGTAACCTTTCAGTACAGTTGGACTACCAGTGAAAAATTTGGTTTTGTGAAACATTCAAAACTAATCAACAATAATAAAAATTCTGTGAAAGTGGAATTACTGGACGGTATCCAAAATATTATGCCCTATGGCATTCAGCAGCGTTTTCAAAATGAATATTCCACTCTGGCGGATGGCTACAAAAAGAATGAATTGGTTCCGGAAACCAATCTCGGTATCTATACCCTCAGTTCAATTCCGGTTGACAAGGCCGAACCCAGTGAATCCCTGCAAGCAACCACTGTCTGGTCCGCCGGCCTCAAAGCGGATAAAATATTGATTTCCTCCCGTCAATTAGAGTCTTTTCGTGAGGGCGAAGAAATCAGTCAAAAAACCGATGTGCGGGCCGCCCGTGGCGCTTATTTTATTTACAGCCGGTTTTTGTTGTCTGAAAAAAAGGAAAAAAATTGGATAATTGTCGCAGAAATTAATCAGGATGCTGCTGATGTCGCCCAGATCAACCACCAATTGAAATCCTCCAATAATCTGGTCACTGATCTGGAACAGGATATCAAAGAAGCAACAGAAAAGTTGGTTCGACTGGTGGCTTCCGCGGATGGATTACAAAAAACCCATGATCAACTAAGTACAGCCCGGCATTTTTCCAATACTCTGTTTAATATTATGCGCGGCGGTATTTTTTATGATAATTATACGATTAAAAAAATGGATTTTGCAGGTTTTATTCACAAAGCCAATGTAGCGGTATATAAAAAAAATGCTGAATTCTTAAAGGCCTTGCCGGAAACTCTGTCCTACGGGGAACTTATAGATAAGGCGGAAGTGTTGGATCATACGGGGCTGTTGAAACTCTGTTATGAATATTTACCCCTGACTTTTAGCCGGCGTCATGGTGATCCCAGCCGGCCCTGGAACAAATTCTCTATAGAAGTAAAAGATGAAAATGGCGATGATAGTTTGAATTACCAGGGAAATTGGCGGGATATATTTCAGAATTGGGAAGCCCTGGCATTATCCTATCCCGAATTTATCGAAAGTATGATCACTAAATTTGTCAATGCCTCCACTGTGGATGGCTATAATCCCTACCGGGTCACAAAAGAGGGCTTTGACTGGGAAGTGGCTGATCCCGACGATCCCTGGTCATACATCGGTTATTGGGGCGACCACCAGATTGTCTATCTGCTGAAACTACTGGAAATATCCCATCAATACCATCCGGGTAAATTACAGAAACTCCTTCTCAAACCGATTTTTACCTATGCCAATGTTCCTTACAGAATCAGGGATTATGCAGAAATCCTCAGGGACCCGCACAACACCGTGGATTTTGTTCCGGAATTAAATGAAGCAATTGATCAGCGGGTCAAAAAAATGGGCAATGACGGCAAACTTGTCATGGATGCTAAAGAGCATGTCTACCAAGTGAATCTGTCGGAAAAAATACTGGTGCCCATTTTAGCAAAATTATCCAATTTTATTCCTGAAGCCGGCATCTGGATGAATACTCAGCGGCCGGAATGGAATGACGCCAATAATGCCCTGGTGGGATATGGCGTCTCCATGGTAACACTCTATTACCTGCGAAAACATCTGGAATTTTGTCTGGAATTATTTAATTCACTGGATACTGAATCCATTGCAATATCCGGGGAAGTCTCCGACTGGCTACTGGAAATACTGCAGACCTTATCAGAATCGCAACAACTGCTGAAGAATAGAATTTCCAATACAGACCGCAAAAAGATACTGGATAACCTTGAAATGGCGGCGGAAAAATATCGTCAGCAGGTTTATTCAGAGGGTTTTTCCAAAACTGTTCAAAACATCGAAACATCACAAATTACCGGTTTATTTACAATAGCGCTGAACTTTTTGAACCACACTATCGACGCCAACAAACGCGACGACGGCTTATACCATGCCTACAATCTAATGTCTGTCAAAGGTGACAAGATTGAGATCGAATATCTCTATAAGATGCTGGAAGGTCAGGTGGCTGTACTGAGCTCCGGCTATCTCTCTGTGAAAGAATCTGTCAGCGTCCTGAAAGCCCTGCGAAATAGCGATCTCTATCGTGAAGATCAAAATACCTATTTGCTCTATCCGGACCGGGATCTGGCCCGTTTTACAGAAAAAAATAATATTCCTGCAAAACAGGCGAAAGAATCTCCGGTGATGCAAAAAATGCGGAAAAATAATGACCGCCGAATTATTCTTGAGGATATTTACGGCAACCTGCACTTTAATGGTGATTTTCGTAACGCATGGGAATTGGAAAGGGCGCTGGATAATTTGACAGATCAGTATGATATTACCGCGACGGATAAATCACAAATTCTCAACATTTTTGAATCAATGTTCAACCATAAAGCCTTTACCGGCCGCTCCGGTACTTTCTTTAAATATGAAGGGCTGGGGTCTACTTACTGGCATATGGTTTCAAAATTACTGCTGGTGACCGGAGATACCTATTATCAGGCGATTCATGAACATACCGATGAACAATTGCTTGATAACCTGAAAACGGTCTATTATGACATCCGGGCCGGTATTGGTATGGAAAAATCTCCGGAACTTTACGGCGCTTTTCCCACTGATGCCTATTCCCACACCCCCTCCTATATCGGTGTTCAGCAGCCGGGACTGACCGGACAGGTGAAAGAGGATTTTATCTCCCGTTTTAATGAGTTGGGTGTACGGGTCAGTAAAGGAGAAATTCGTTTTGATCCGAAATTATTGCGAGAGATGGAATTTTTAAGCGAGCCTGAAGAATTTATTTATTATGATATTCGCAATATGAAAAAAGCCATTAATCTCAAAGCCGGTACCCTGGGATTTACCATTGCCCAAACCCCGGTCATTTATCACCAGGAGAGCAAAGATGAACTCATCGTGGTCTGGGAAAATGGTGAAACAGAAACATTTACAGAACCAGTCCTGGTGAACAGGATTGCGCAAAAGATTTTCAGGCGGACAGGTGAAATCCTAAAAATTCATCTTAATCTGCATTGTTCATAAAAATATGAATAATGCCCGCTTCGCACCGATACGTTTCCTTGGAAACTATCGGGATTAACCTGAATATCATTCTATGAATTTTACAATTCATGAATAATTCAGGTTAATATTGCCAATAAATAAATCAGGGGGACAAGATGAAATTATCCTATCGAATTGGTTGGTTATTCATAGTATTGATGTTGATTGTAAATTGCGGACAGAAACGAAAAAATCTGTCGGTACCGGATCAATTGATACAGAAAAATCATTTGGCGAGCCATTGGGTCAATGATGTACAAACCGAACCCGCCAACAATTATGTTCTGGAAAATGGCGAGTTGTTGCTGGGTAATGAAACCATTCCGGCGCTTTCTTATTCCGGTTACCGGAAAGATACCCGCGGCAAAGGACTTCCCGACCAGGATGATTATTGCCCCACAGTCGCCGAATTAAAAGAAGACATGAAAATCTTAGCAGCCATGGATATTAAATTAATCCGGACTTATGACACCCAGGAATACGCCCACGCGCTACGATTACTTAAGGCGATTCATCAACTTAAAAAGGCCGATCCTGATTTTGAAATGTATGTCATGCTGGGAGCATGGATCCAGTGTGAAGGCGCTTATACTGAAGCCGTTGATCATACTGTTGAGGATGAAGATTTTAATAAACTGGAAATGGATAAAGCCATTGAACTGGCAGCCACTTATCCCGACATTGTCAAGATCATTGCCGTGGGCAATGAAGCCATGGTCACCTGGCAGGCTCATTGGGTCAGCGCCGACATTATTCTCAAATGGGTACGCTATGCCAAAGCTGCCAAAGAAAAAGCTGTAAATGGTTATCGGTTGCCACGGGATGTGCTGCTGACATCATCGGATAATTTCGCGCCCTGGGGGGCTGAGGAAAACTATCGCAATGATGATCTGGTGCAACTGATCAAAGAAGTGGATTTTATTTCCATGCATACTTATCCCTTCCATGACACGCACTACAATCCCGAATTTTGGCAGATTGATTTTTCCGACCGGAACCTGAGTCCGGAGGAAAAGGTACAGAAGAGCATGAATGCCGCTTTTGAATATGCTGTTGACCAGTACGAATTGGTGCAAAACTATCTCAAAGAGCTGAATATCATAAAACCCATTCATATCGGTGAAACCGGCTGGGCAACCCAAGATGATGATCTTTATACAACGCCCGGTTCCGGCGCTACCGATGAAATCAAAATGAAAATCTATTATGATGCCATTCGTCAATGGAGCGCGGCCAATAACATCTCCTGTTTCTATTTTGAAGCCTTTGATGAACCCTGGAAGGGTGGGGAACTGGGCAGTGAATCTCATTTCGGACTCTTTACTGTGGATGGTAAAGCCAAATATGCTTTGTGGGATATGGTAGATCAGGGAACCTTTGACGGGTTGACCCGTGGCGGGAATCCCATTACCAAAACCTATAATGGTGATTATGACCGGTTACGGCAGGAAATGCTTTTGCCGCCGCAAAAAACCAGTAAATAAAGGGTTAAGGAATATTTTTTTGAATACTTCGAAGGGTGGGAATTCAATTATATTTCTGATTTTGATTTAAGGAAAAGGTTTATCATATTATCACATGAATAAAAGATTTACTTTATATACGATTTTTTTGATAATAGTGTTATGTTTGCTAATAATCGCAGCTTTTTTCCTGAAAATTAATATCACAATTAAAACCACCGGAAAAATCCTGGCGGCAGAACAATTACGGATTATACGCAAACTCCCGGACAGTATTGAACTTCAAATTACGCAACAGGGCAATCCCGGTTCCAATCAAACCATCAGCCATTTTTTTGAACGGGGAGGCTTTATGCAATTCAATCTCGACAGTTCTCTTATGACCAGAAACAGGCTTTCCAAACAGGAACTGATCGGCCGGATCACGTCGGAGCGCCTGGATTATGAAATTACTCGATTAAATAATCAGATAAGAGAAGAAAAGGCAACATTAAAATCGCTGTCTTCCGGAGAAAAGGCCTCGGTCATTGAAGAAGCCAAAAAAATGGTTAATTTGAAACAAATAAAATTTTCCGAACAGCAGGTGATTGTGGAAAGAATGCGCAAGTTACGGGAATCCAAGCTTGTCTCCCGGCAGGAATTTGAACTGGCAACCAATTTACTGGACATCTATGAGGCTCAACTCGGTATTGCCAAAGCCAATCTGCAAACGGTTCAGTCCGGCGCAAAGCCTGAAAATATTAAAATTGTAAAGGACCGGATAGAGGGATTGCAACAGGAAATGACATTGCTGCAGAGAAAAAAGCATAAACAATCGATAACAGCCCCTTTTAGTGGAAGGGTGGAACAAAATGTATCTTCCGATACACTGCTGACCCTATACAGTGATGAAAAAATTGTTTTAATTCCGGTTGAACTATCGGAAGTTTCCAAAATACAGCCCGGACAAGTTGTCGGGATAAATTCCCCTGAATTATCATCAACAATCAAAGGCCGTATTTTTTCTCTTCAGCCCTCTGTGCAGAGGGTATCCGGCAAACAAATTATTTTTGTCCATTGCAGGATTCCAGACACGGAAATACCTGTCAATACTTTTGTCAAATGTAACATACGAACCGGACGTAAACAGATTATAAAAATGATGTTAACAAAAATTAAACAAATAGAAATTAACTGATGCAGGTTCGCAAAGAGTATAAATATCTGGTGGAAATCGGTAAGATCGATGCGCTGAGAAGAGCGATCGCCCCTTTTGTAGAATTAGACAAGTACGCCGCTAAAAATAATAAGCAGGAATATAAAGTCCGCAGTATATATTTTGATACCGGCAAGATGAATTATTATCACGAAAAAGATGCCGGCGTCGAGGTTCGCAAAAAATTCAGGATTCGCGGATATGAACAGGTGGGCCGGGACTCAACTATTTTTCTGGAAGTGAAAAGAAAAAATAATGAAATCGTCAATAAAAACCGCGCGCCGGTTCACTTCAAAAATTTACATGAACTGTTGGCAACCCGCCAAACAGAACAACTGATCGCCAGGCTACCTTCTTTTCCAAAAGCTGTCCATGACGCGGATGTTTTTCTCTATTATTTGTACCGCCAATACCTGGTGCCGGTGATCCTGATTGTTTATGACCGTGAGCCTTTTGTTTCGAAGTTTAATTCCAACCTGCGAATCACCTTCGATAAAAATATTCGCAGTAAAGTCACCACTGACATCAACGGTTTCTCTTCCGAGCATAAAAAAATAGTTGCTTTGTCGCACTATTTTGTGCTGGAAATTAAGTTTGATTTTGGCTATCCTTTTTGGCTGAAACAGATCGTTAAGGAATTCGGCCTGGTGCGGCAGGCGGTTTCCAAATACTGTATTTGTGTTGACAAGCATATTGATGAGATCGGCATGTTATTTCGCCATCCGTCCATAGAATTTTTCCAAAATAGTTTTAATAATGAACAGGTAATAAACGAGGTACTGACAGAAAATGGCTAATGAATTCTCAAATTTGCTGTTCACACCACCGAATCCGGCCCAGTTGTTATTTAATCTGGCCGTTGCTTTTTTGGCCGGAATGATCATCTCCCTGATATACCGTTTAGCCGGCAAAGGCCCCAATTACTCAATTAATTATCTTAATTCTTTGATCATACTTTCCATGATCACTTGTATTATCATTATGACCATCGGCAATAATCTGGCCCGGGCCTTTGGTCTGGTGGGAGCGATGTCAATTATCAGATTTCGTACCGCAGTCAAAGATATCGTCGATATCGTGTTTATCTTTTTTGCTCTGGCGGTGGGAATGGCGGCCGGTGTTGAACTCCATTTTCTGGCCATCGGCAGTGCGCTTATCATTAGTCTGGTCTATTTGGTTCTGGCGAAATTTCCCTTTGTCTACCCGGCCCGGAAGGAAATACTGGTGCAGTTTTCCTATTCCGGCAACGGGGAAGAGGAAAAACCCTACCTGGCAGTACTGGAAAAATTTTGTAAAAGCTACGATCTGATCAATGTTAAATCTCTGGGTACCCGGGATGTTTTGGAAATTTCCTATTATGTCCACCTTAATAAAAAAAGTGATTCCACGATTTTTTTACAGCAATTAAAAGCCGTTCCAGGAATCAATTACGCCAATCTTTTGTTTGATGAAGAAAAATTTTAACACCATGAAAAATTTTATTCTGACACAGTTTTTTATGCTATTCTGTGCCGCTATGGCCTTTCCGCAATCGGTTATTATCAATGAAATCCTGCCTTCCAATTCCACTTCCATTACTGATGAAGATGGAGATAATAGTGACTGGATCGAACTTTACAACCGGACTGATCATAACGTTAATTTGGAGGGTTTTTATCTGAGCGATGACAAAGATGATCTATTTCAATGGCATTTTCCTGAACTGATACTGGAGCCCGCCGAATTTTTGCTTGTTTTTGCTTCCGGCAAAGATCAGGCGCATTTTAACAATGCCATTATTAAACAAGGGGATATATGGAAATACAAACTGGGGGATGAACAACCACCCTATACCTGGAACACGGTGGGCTACAAGGATGATGATTGGTCAGATGGACCAACCGGTATCGGCTATGGCGATGGCGATGATGAAACAGAGATCCCTCAGGGCACACTTTCAGTATATGCCCGCCGGGTATTTCATTTGGATAATACGGAGGATATAAAAGATATTTTTCTCATGCTGGATTATGATGACGGATTTGTTGCGTATATGAATGGCCGGGAATTCGCGCGGGCCAATCTGACCGGAACACCACCACAATTTGATGAAATGGCATCGCCGGACCATGAAGCAAAAATTTACCGGGGACTGACGCCGGAAAAATTTTATGTTGAAAATTTTAAGGATATATTGGTTCCGGGCAAAAATGTACTGACTGTGGAAGTTCATAATACCAGCACTACATCAACGGATTTTTCTTTCATCCCCTATTTGATAGTTGTATCGGAAAATCAACCGGAATCATTGGTTTCGCCGGCCGAATTGAATTTGTCACCCGCTGTTTTGCATACGAATTTTAAACTCAACACTGATGGAGAAACTTTAATTTTAAGTGATTCCACGGGACAAATTCAGGATCAGGTGGAATGGTCGAATATCCCGACAGATATTTCCTATGGAAGAAAACCCGATAATGTTGATGATTGGGCTTATTTTTACCAACCGACACCGGGGAAGTCCAATACCACCAAAGGGTTTAATCTGCTGATACCGGAGGTTTCTTTTAATAAACCGGGAGGATTCTATGATACGCCGGTTATTGTTGAAATGGCAGCCGATACCGGTGACTTCAGGATTTATTATACCACTGACGGTTCTCCCCCTTCTGTGAATTCTACTCAATATATCGGGCCGACTGAGTTGACTGCCACAACAGTTTTAAAAGCCTGTATCATCACTGCTGATTCTCAGCCGGGGAAGATTACAACAGATACCTATTTGATCGATACCGATCATGACCTGCCGGTAATATCAATTTCTTCAGACCCGGAAAATTTTTGGGATAGTGACAGTGGGATTTATGTGTTAGGGGATGCTTATGAATCTGAGTATCCTTATTTTGGGGCGAATTTCTGGGAAGATTGGGAACGGGAAGTGCATATTGAATTTTTTGAAACTGACCGGGAACGGGCTTTCGCAATGGATGCCGGTGTCAAAATTTTTGGCGGATACAGTCGCGCGCAGCCGATGAAATCCCTGGCAATTTTCGCCCGCCGTAAGTATGGCGATGGCAAAATCAACCATCAACTTTTCCCCAATCTGGATATTGACGGATTTGAAAATATGGTGCTTAGAAATTCAGCCAATGATTTTCAATACACAATGCTGAGAGACGGCTTTATGCAAGGTCTGGTGGAAGGAACCCATATTGATGTTCAGGGTTACAGGCCGGCAGTGGTTTATTTAAACGGGGCTTATTGGGGAATTCATAATATTCGTGAAAAATTGAATGAACATTATGTGGCATCCCATCATAATGTGGACCCGGACAATATTGACCTGCTGGAATCCCATGGCCATGCCAATCATGGCGATGCTGAAGAGTGGTGGGAACTGTATAATTTTGTTGAAAATAATGATATACAGAATTTGGATAATTACGAATATATAAAAACAAAAATTGATATTGATAATTTTATAGAATACTATCTTGCTGAGATTTATTTTGACAATACGGACTGGCCCGGGAATAATATCAAATACTGGAGGGAGCGGACTGACGAAGGGAAATGGCGCTGGATACTTTTTGACACGGATTTTGGGTTTGGTTTGTACAGCAATTTCGGGTATAATGAACAAAATCGATACAAACATAATACTTTGAATTTTGCCCTGGCGCCCGATGGCCCGGATTGGCCCAATCCGCCCTGGTCCACTTTATTTTTACGTAAGTTTATGGAAAACCATATTTTCAAACGTCGGTTTGTCAATTATTTTTGCGACTTTCTGAATACTCGTTTTAAACCGGAGATTGTTATTTCCAGCCTGGATGATGCTGCATCCTGTATTGCTACGGAAATGGCGGCGCATATTGATCGCTGGCCTGATATTGGATCTGTCAATAAATGGCAGAGTAATCTGGCAGTGATGAAACAATTTGGCATCTACCGCGCCGGCTACTGTTTCGCACATCTTAATTCCACCCTTGACCTCGGCGGAACAGCTGCTATCAATTTAAAAATAGAGCCGGCCGATGGCGGGATTATAAAATTGAATCACATTGACATAAGTGAGCCGGAATGGTCGGGTAATTATTTCAAGACCATACCGATCGATCTTGTAGCCATACCAAAACCGGGCTACCGCTTTGAAAAGTGGGATGGTGACATTATCAGCAATCAAAAAGATATAACAGACCTGAGACTTACCAGTAATCGAACCTTGCTTTGTCGTTTTTCTCCCTATACTTCTGAAGAAGTTCCAGTTGTGATCAATGAAATTAATTATAAATCGGCGGATGTTTTTGACACCGGTGACTGGGTGGAACTTTATAATAATTCCGATGCTACTATTGATATCGGCAATTGGCAGTTCATGGATGATCAGGATGACCATCGTTTTGTCATTCCTGATGGTACAGTTATGATTCCTGAATCTTACCTGATTTTAACTGAAAACAGTGAGGATTTTAAAAATTATCACCCCACAGTTGAAAATATTGTTGGGGATTTCGACTTTGGCCTGAATCGTTGGCAGGATATTGTCAGGCTTTATGACAGATCTGGAGAGTTAGTGGATTCTGTGAATTATGCCAGCAGTTCACCCTGGCCCGAAGCGCCTAATGGCAGCGGCGCCACCCTGATCCTGAAATCACCCGGCCGGGATAATTTGTCAGCGGAAAACTGGACGGCTTCCGCGCCCTACGGCAGTCCGGGGCAAAGTAATATACTTACAGAAATAGCGGACCAAAACGAAGTGGTTAATCAGTTTGAACTGCATCAAAATTTTCCGAATCCCTTTAATAGCGAAACAAAAATATGCTATCACATAGCAAAAGCCGGACAAGTGAATCTTTCTGTGTTCAATCTGGCGGGTCAAAAATGTGAAGAAATTATTAATAAGCAGCAACAACCGGGGATCTATAATATTTCTTATCTTCCGGCCGGCAATCTGTCAAGTGGCATTTATTTTTATGGATTAAGAATTGATGACCGGTTGATTAATATTCGTAAAATGGTCTATTTAAAATGACATCGGGATTGTTCCGTCTTCGCCTTTGAGGCTTCGCCGGACAGTCGCTTCGCTCCTACGATGACCG
>CAZCHS010000009.1:23505-57317 GCA_964498725.1 uncultured bacterium
TAAACCTCCCTTTCCCAAGAAATTCCATCCCAGCAGGACACTCTGTTTCCCCTTCGGGGAAAATCTTACCATGGATTCCTGTCTAATGAAAGGCATTCTCAGACTAGCACCATGCTTCAGCATGGTGAAAAAAATACCCCACACACAAACCAGTCCGCTTCAGCGGACTTCCCAACCTCATATCATCTCAGTCCGGACAGAATTGCACGGCTCTGATCCTTTCAAATGGTTCCCGATTGCCATCGGGAAAGGGACAGTCCTGGTAGCCACGGAGATAATATCCCACGGGTTTAATTGGTTTTAATATTTGATAAGTATGGTTTTTATGATTAAATAGAAACATAAAAAATATTCAGGGCTATGCATCAACAAAATTTGACAGGATTAATACTCTTATTACTATTGTTTTCTTCGGCAGCAATGTCGCAGCAACCCTATATCTGTGGCATTGCCGAGGGATATCCTCCGTATCAATTTCAGGATTCTAGCGGAAAGGTGACTGGTTTTGATGCGGATGTAACCCGATTGGTCTTTGAAGAATTGGATTTGGAACTGACATTTTTCCAGGCTCCCTGGAATAATGTGGTAGCTTCTTTTTACTATTCGAACCGGTTGGATTTTGTTACGGGTATGGAGATTAATAAAAAGCGGCAGGGATTATTTGATTTTACCCGGCCTTATTATTATCGCAAGAATGCCTTGTTTGTGCGCACCGAAGATACACAGATTGATTCCATCAACGATCTGATTGGCAAAGTCATTACCGGTGATCGTGATTCCGCGCTGGAAAGTTTTTTGGAAGATATTGGTATTAAGGGGAAGATACGGCTGCTGCAAACACCATCAAAGGAGCAATCTTTCAGTTTGCTGAAAGACCAGCAAGTTAGCGCTGTTATTGCACCCCGAGCGGTGGGGCTCCATATAGCGGAAAAAACTGGACTGAAAGTCAAAATCTTGACTGAAGCCGGGGAAAAAAGTCCCGTTGGCCTGGCATTTAAGAAGAACAACCGGGAACTATTAAGCCGGGTTGACAGCATACTTGAAAAGTTAAAGGATGATGGAAAATTGGATAGTCTGTACAAAAGATGGTATATCAATACATATCAGGAGAAATAATTTTATATTGTTTTATTTTTGTAAAGAGTTAATTTTACGGGTCTTGCTTAAAAAAAATGAAAATCCATGAATCATTCAGGTTATCGTGGCTTATATACTCAAAGCAAAAAAGGCTACCGGAAATGGTAGCCTTTTTTGTATATCTTACAGAAAAATGAGATTACTTAATGAATGTCATCTTCCGTGTTTTAACTGTATTGGGTGTCTGTAATTGATAGAGATAAATACCGGTTGCGGCTAGTTTACCATTATCATCACGTCCGTTCCATTCCAGTGTGTGATAGCCGGCGTTCATCGTTGCATTAAACAGTGTGGCAACTTTTTGTCCGCGCATATCATAAACAACAACCTTGATCTTTTCTGTTTTAGGAATAGAGAAAGAGATATTGGTTGTCGGGTTGAATGGGTTCGGATAGTTCTGGTTCAGTACATATTGATCAGCCACATTGATCTCTTCTGTGTCATCAATGGCATTGGGCTGTTGATTTTCAAATCGCAGTACTTCACCGTAATAGGTAAATACATAACCGAAATCTTTTTCTGAAAATACACCGGCTGTGAAATAATCACTTTCATTGACATCGGTGGGTACAGTGACTTCAGTATAAGAGGCACCTAAATCACCGGTCAGGAAAACACCGTTATCATCAAAGAGATAAATATAGTCTGAATTTGGTACAGCTGCAACACCATTAACCCATCCTGCATTTTCCGGAAAGGTCATGTGTGTCCAGGTTTCACCGCCGTCAGTGGTCTTGATAAAGCCACCACCACCAACAGTTGCCAGTCCGTCATTATCATTGATCATGGCAATTGACCGGATTACGTCGGTTATAGCAGTATCTACTGCGAAACTTTCCCAGTTTTCACCGGCGTCATAAGAGCGGAAAACAAAGGCTTCATCACTGCTATTATAGCCTGTCATCCAAACAGATTCGCCAACATTGCATGCGGCTGCTCCCCAGGTATAATAACCCCACACAGAGTTCAGGTAATCAATACCTTCGATTTCTGTCCAGGTTTCACCTTTATCAGTTGTTCTGGCAAAATGCATTGCGCCGGCATCCAGTCCGTCACCATAGGCAATAGCAGTGGTGGAATTGACCACGCGCAAACCATCAAACCAACCGTCGCCAAGTCCTAAGTTGTAGGAATAAGCTTCTGACCAGTTAACACCGCCGTCAGTGGTTCTGTAGACCTTACCGTTAGCACAGGCAACCAGGGCGATATTTTCGTCAAAGGCATCCAGTTGTGCGCCTCTGCCGGGAATGGCTGTGGCATTATGTGTAAAGGTTTCACCACCGTCATTAGAACGGAATGCCCAGGTTTCTTTATTGTCACCGTCTACAGCCATGAACCAGGATACTTTGCCACCTTCCAGGATTCTTCCCGGTTTGGTGATCAGGTTTTCCGGTCTGTCGCCGGTAAACTGAACTTCGTCAGCAACAACTAAAGCGTCCATTTCTTCGGTTTCGACCGTATAGTCAAGCACAACAACAGGTGGTGTCATGTTTTGTCCTAATCCTTCACTAACGCCCGTGCTGCTAGTATAAAGAACTTCCAGGTTTGGATCATCATCAATATTGGCAATGCTAATAACATTCCACATACCATCCACGCCAAATCCTGAATTGTCAAATGTCATATAGGATGAGTCCGCATAGGATAATGCCCAATTTTCCGGATCATCTATATCACCATCTGTACCACCATTGTATTCAACTCTGTAGATGCTAGCATTTGGTGTAGAAGAACGTGAACCAAAAATAAAGTCCATGTTACCATCTTGGTCTATATCACCTTTAGCACCACCGGCCAGCATTTGTGATTCCATTGGAAATAATGGTGTATGTTTAAGTCCATCGCCATCTTCTTCTAAAAGTACAATACGGGTTGTATCGACGCCGTAGGGACCATAACTGCCCCAGGCATATTCAGTAGCGATAATTTCTTTCTGACCATCGCTATTAACATCACAGGTTTGGAAACTATTAAATGAAACGCCACCTGCCAGAGGAGGTAAACTATCATAAGCCCATTCCGAGCCTGTCCAACTTAATTTGGCTATTTGCCATTCACAGGGGAAATAGCAATTATTTCCAATAACAGCTACATCCCATTTATTATACAATGTTCCTAATTCAAAATCATGACCACTGACTTCCAAAGTCCAGGTTTCAGACCCATCACCATTATCGGGTATATCATCTACGGATGCAACACCAAAAAAATAGCCGCTACTCTGTCCTGTTCGGTCATTGAATACAATTTCTTTTGTACCGTCATCATCGACATCGGAGATAACGAATTTTGTTGGTCTTAAATTGACATCATCATCATCAGTTATGGTCCATTTGGCATTGGGTGCATATCCACCTTCACCATCATCAACACCCATTACATCGCTACCGTCACCGGGTGTTTCATAAACTAGAACTCGATAAGGATTGGATTCGTCTCCGGTGCTGTTGACCGGGCCCCATATAAGTTCTTGTTTTCCATCGCCATCCAGGTCATCTACTATTAATTCCGGCCATGTATTCTGATAGGCTACAGGAGCTACAGCACTCCATACAGAATCCCAGGAAGTACCATTAAATTCTAACTTATAAATTCTGGGAATTACCTCCGTGGCACCATCGTAAGTATTGTCATTGACGAGGTAAATTTCTTGCTTACCATCACCGTCAATATCAACACCGGCTACCATGTTTCCGATTCCACCATTATTTAGTTCTGGCTGGGGAATAGGAATTTCGCCGATTCGTTCAAATCCATCTACCGCAAAAACAGTTGTGATTGCTAACAGACAAACAAAAAATGTCATTGTAACTTTTTTCAGCATGTTTTCCTCCTTTTATTTAAAAAACGCACACTTCTATTTAGAATAACAGGTTGATTGAAAACCTGTTGATTCCGTTTAATACTCCCATGTCTGCATAGGAGTAATTAACCATAATGTTAAAACTGTTCATCAGGCTGAGTTTCGCTCCGCCTCCTACAGCAAAGCCCCCTTCATCAGCTGACAGTTTGTAACCGGTTCTGAGAAAGATCATATTTTTCATACAATATTCAATACCGGCATTGTATTGTTCTATATTATTGTTGGGATGGATCATATCCCCCGCCATAACCACTTTATGGTCCCGCATTTCCAGCAGATTTATAGAAGCGCCGACGCGAAAGTTGATTGGCAATGAATATTTTTCAAAATCCCGTTCTTCATCGGCTTCATAGGATTTCGGATCACTATGGTCGATATAACTACCGTCAAACTGTATTTCCGGCGCAAAATGTAAAATCGACATTCCCAGTTTCAAACCACGAAAATCGGTTCTGTATATGGTTCCCAGGTCCAAAGCCCAGGTCGTGTAACCATGATTATAATAATCTTCATGAACGATTTTATTGGTGATTCCGATGGATACTTTGTCAGTCAGATAGCGGGAGAAACTCAGTCCAACGGAATAATTGTTAATACTGAAGTTTTCGCCTGTTCCTTCCGGTTGATCAATTGTGGTAATTTCCATGTCATCGGTCATTAAGTAAACCGAATTGACGGCAAAAGTACCGATGCCGGGAAAGGTTTTGGCAAGGGCTATACCGCCAATAGAAATGCCGGCGGGCCATTGGTTATAGGATGTAAATAAATTATAATCTTCAATATCGGCCAATCCGGCGGGATTCCAGAAAGCGGCTTCCGCATTATCAGACATTACCGTAAAGGCTTCACCCATACCGGTTGCTCGCGCGCCGACACCAATTTCCAAAAACTGGGCTACTGAAGTACCCACAGGGGCAAAAGTCTCAGCCATTAGCAGACACGGTACAAGTAAAAATATAATGGATATTTTTTTAATCATTCTTAAAACTCCTCATTTTATCGTACAATTACAAATTTACCGGTTTTTGTACCCAATGATTTGGATTCCACCACAAACATATAAATACCGGGGGCGGCTTCCTGGTTATTTCTGGTCATCAGGTCCCATTCCGCGACACTGGCTGTGCTGATATCGACATCACTACCGGCAATGACAGTTTCATTGGCGTAGATTTTTGCCACGTAGTCACCGTCCAGGGTGAAAATCTTGATTTCAGCATCTGACGGCAGATTTGTGAATTGTAATCTGTGTTCCCACGGGGTATTGCCACTGGGAGTGGGATTATTCCATTTCGCACTTCCGACATAAGGATTCGGCACCACTTTTACACGGTCCAGATTATCCTCGGCTTCAGGATTGGAGGGTGAAATGACATTAAAACTTTTTTCATCGGTGATATTACTTTCAATAACACCAAAGGGGATTGGATACTGTACATCCTCGGTTCGGGTCTGGACACTGTAGTAATAGACCAGGCCATTGGTGATGTCCCTGTCGATTAACTGGTAATTGCCATTGTCATTTTCTTCCGGTGGCCAGGTGGCGCTGCCGGCAGTGTCAGTGTAAACTGCAAGGGGTTCCCAGGAGATTGAACCGCTACCGGTTTTCCGGCCTTTGGAAACCACAAAACTTTCAAATTTTGAATGGCTGGCCGCATCTTTATTCCATTCTATTTTTATACCGGTAGTGATATTATCTTCAACATATGGGGCGACTTCTACATCGGGTGCACCCGGAGAAAGGGCATCAGCGGAAATTTCATAATTATTATCAACCATGAATTGGGCGACATCCATATCCTTGATCATATCCAGCAGACTGTGGATTCCGCCGCGTTCCAGGTCGGCGCCAACCCCCAGTGCGGTGGTAACAACAACGGAGTCACCGGGAGCCAGTTGGTCTAAGGGCCCATAGGTTAAAATACCACGATAGTCATAGGGGAAAGGCTCGTCATTGATCAGCAACAACGGTTCAAATTCCGGGACACCGATCATACGGTCCCAGGTTTCTTTATCCGATGTGGGATCGTTATAAATATTACATTGGTGAAAAGAATGTTTCGGCATTTGCGGCTCGGTTTTTAATATTCTGTAAACCAAAAAACCCGGCGTCTGTAATGTGCCGTCGGCGCTGGGATTACCAAAATCATCGGCTTCTCCATTATCAGCATCAACATCGGGATTGTCACCGTCGAACATAAAAACCATACTACTGTCAACCGGCGCATCGTCCAGAAGATCCAGGTTGCCCGCCATTTGTGGAAAGTGTTCAACCCAGTCCCAGGGCTGACCATTGGCCATGGTAATGTCATCCTGGTTGGAAAAAGCATATTCCGCATCCCAGGTATTTAACTTTGAGACATCGCCATCCAATCGCATGGTAAAGTAAAAATCATCGACCGTTTGCTCAGTATCGGGATAGCCGTCACCATCGCTGTCAATACCAACATTTTTGATTGTGTATTCATAGATGATAAAGTCTGATGCGTAACTGGCGCTCCAGGCGTAACTTCTCTCTGTAATTTCTATTCCCAATGGGAAATGGCCCGCTGCCAGTGGTGCCTTGACATCATAGTAACGGGTCCAGATATCGGAATCAGATATCTGCGCGTCGTCACCGGTTAACTGGTGAACTGTATCAATAGGAGAATATTCACTATCATCCACTTTGGAGACATGATATTCGCCATCCACAAAACCCGAAAGCCACAATGATCCGCGATATAGATAGGAATTTCCCGAACCGCCGGGATAATCGCAGGAAGGGGACCGGTCTTCATAGGCATCATCGCCCAGCATGCCATAGTTGGTAACTCTGTTCCACAGGCGTCCGGCTGTATGCCACTTATAATTGTTTTCAACGATCGGACCTTCTGTTGGGCGGGTCCGTTTAGCCAGATTTGCATTGTGATTTTTATCGGCAGCCATGGCTAGGGTAAAAATTGCCAATAATAAAAATATCAATCTGGTTTTGTTAATTATCTTTTTTATATAAAGCATTAATTTCCTCCTCATAAGTAAAAATTAATTCCATTAGAATTTCAAATCTATACCAAGTCTGAATTGTCTTTCGTAATTGTAAACCTGAGGTGTTCTGATAAAATCACCACCGGCGCCTTCACGACGAATGACGGCGGGATCACCCTTGACATCTTCTTCACTGCCAGCGGCTCCCTGATCATAGTATTTGGAACTGGCGATCCACTGCGTGTTTTGCCGGTTGAACAGGTTAAATACATCCATAACAATCGCCATTTTTATATCCTTGTAGAGATTGAAATTCTTGCTGAGTCGCATATCCGTAGTGGTGGTCCAGGGTAATCGTTTGTCGTTGATCTTGCCGGTACCATAGGATGAGTAAGGCAATCCGCTGCCGTAATCGATTTGGAAATTGGCCTGCCAGTTATCCAGTCCTGTAGGCAGGGTTTCCGGCGTTATCAGCGAAATATTGGCATTCACTGTATGGGTCTGATCAAAATCCAGAATATTCATACTGCGAGAACTTTCAAAAGCGCCAAAACCGCCGCCCGATGATGAGGACCGGCCTTTGGCGACACTAAAGGTATAGTTGAGAGAAGCGCCCCAGTAATTATTGATGCGCTTATTCAAACTGAATTCAATACCTTTCATATTGCCGTAATCGGCATTGAAATATATCCGTGTTTCTTTATTTTGTAATTGCGACAGCACGTATTTTTTATTGTTCATCAGGTTTGTCACATCTTTGTAATAAGCATTGATCACACCTTTGATATCGTCGGTAAAAAGGTGTTCCACTGCCACTTCGTAAGCCACTGTTTTTTCCGGTTTCAGATCAGGATTTCCAACATAGTTACCGGTTTTTGTCAATGACTGAAAGCTGAGGTTGCGAAAGAGATAATAGGCATCCGGACGCTGGGTATAATGTCCGTAAGTAAAGCGGATGACATCTCTTTCGGTAATCGGGTGTGAGATAGCGATACGCGGACTGATCTGCCATTTGGGTTCCGGTGTCTGCGGATCCTTGAGAATCGCTTCATCATTTTCATCAAATTCCGCCACAGGATCTTTATAGTTGTCAGGATATTTGATTTCATCACCAAGACCATTAGGGTTAAAGTAATCTAATCTTAAACCAACCAGTCCTATTATGCCTTCGAATTCAATTTTGTCCTGAATATAGGCGCCGACATCAACCAGATCATTTTCCCAAATGTCTTTTCTTTCCTGGCCAACACCTAAAGACCAACTGACATTTTCCACATCCATGTTATAATGACTTAATTGCAAGCCGGTTTTGATCAGATGGTTGTGGGTCACCTGGCTGACCAGGTCGGCTTTGATTGTGGTTGTCAGCGATGTTTGATCACGAAAACCGGGATCATCACCCCGGACCCACCAGTAGTTGTTATCACCGCGTTCGCGATAGATCGGGCTGGCCACATCGGGATTATCAGCGGCGTCCCATTGCAGATCCTCATCTGTTTTACCATCACCGTCACGGTCTTCAATATCTTTGGTGGCATAGTGATAATTAGTGAAATAGGATTGCATTTTTAACTGGTAATAGGTTTTGGAACTCAGGGAATGGGTGAAGATTGTATAGAGATTTCTGGAAGTTTGTGTTCTGTCCCAGAGATAATCCTGCATGGGACCAACATAAAAGGTTTTCATGGCGTTCATGGTGTCACCACCAAAAAAGTTCTTATCCGGAGCGGAAACTTCTCCCTGGCGGTCCCGGTAGTCACTCGGGTCATCTACATATATATAATGAAAAAGAGTATCGCTCCCTGATCGCTGCTTTGTGTAATATTCATTTTCCATATATTCCGGTCCAGGTCCGTATTTTGAAGCAGGAAAATAAAATTGGTCCCAGTCGCCTTTGGAATAAAGTCCGCCAACAGCCAGTTTCATGTTATCAGTCAGACGGCTGGTGATTTTTCCCTGGTAAGACTGGTTGAAGGATTCCTGGTTCAGGAAGTATCCCTGGTTTCTGTCGGTGATTTCTCCGGCGAATGAAAAACTGACATTATCACTGCCAAGCAGATATTTTGGAATTGGACAGGGCCCGTTTAAACTGAATTTGTAAATATTTTCCAGTTTATGCTGATAATGGGTATCAAACCACTTGTCTCTGTCACCCATCAGCAGATCATTGACACCTTCGCCAAAATTAGTTGTGGAGAATTTGAGACTGCCGTGATACTCTTCTGTATTTCCATCACGGGTTGTCAGACTAATCACACCGGACTGAACATTGCCGTATTCGGCGCCGAAACCTCCCAGCGTGACATTCATCTCCTGAATTGCGTCTTCCGGAACGTCAGACGTAAAACCACCCATATCGCCGGAATAAGTTCCGGCCGGGTCTTTCACTTCCATACCATCGATAACAATGGTCACTTCACCGGTTCTGCCGCCGCGAAAGTGAGAACCGACCACGCCGGCCTGATTGCGGGCAATATCCCGGAAATCATCGATTGGCTGCAGTGAGATTTCTTCTTCCGAAACAGTGTGCCGGGAAGAAAACTCATCGGCTTTGAGCATTTTTCTCGTAGCCTGAACTACGACAGTTTCGCCGGCAATAGATTGTTGTTTCATAGATACATTGATTGTTGTGGTCAGATCAGCAGATACTTTCACATCTTCCACAGTAACTGTGGCATAGCCGATCATTGATACCTGCATTGTATATGTGTCGGGCGGTACGTTAAGAATAACATACTGACCTTCCATATTGGTTGCAGACCCCATGGACATACCAACCAATACCACGTTGACACCTCCTAAAGGTTCTCCGGTAGTTTCGTCAGTGATCCGTCCCCGGATCTTACCGCCAGTAGCTGCAAAGGCGGTGGTGAATATACAACACAGAAATAAGAAAATTAAAAATTTGCGCATTGATGCCCCCTAATTAGATTTAGATAGAACGATACACAATCATGGTTCCAACTGTTAATAAATGTTAGTTTATTTTCTGAACAAACATTTTTACAAATACATTAAATAACTTAAATCAAAAAGCGCCTTTTGTTTAAATTGTTTAGTTTTCACAATGTTTGTTACTATCGTAACCTCAAAAATGTCTTGGAAATAAATAAAACTACGTGATTTAAAAAATCAATTTTCACAAAAAAAAAGTAAACACAATTTTTTAATAAATAATGATTTCAAATTTTTATATTCCCCTTTGGTTTATTCTTCGCACACAATCATAAATGTAAGATAACTTCTTTTTAATTTAATTTCAATACATAAGTTAGATATCTTAACAAACTACATAATTGTAAAGAGCTATATTGTTATTTTTATTTGTTTTATACATGAAATATTTTTTATTTTTTTTAATTGGTACAAAATTGTCGTTTAATTATCCTATTGATTTTTAAGATGTTTATATTTTGTTAAATTTTTTTTCTATATAATAAAACCCACCAATAAGTAAAACAGGGATGCAATAGCAGCGGCAAATAAGGCATAGGGGAGTTGAGTGTTCACATGATCGATGTGATCACAGGCTGAGGCCATGGAACTGACAATTGTTGTATCGGATATCGGGGAGCAGTGATCACCAAATACGCCACCGCCCAAAACTGCGCTGACGAGCAGCGGTAAACTGATATCCACCATAGTAAAAAAACTGATGGCAAAGGGCATCATCAGAGCGAAAGTACCAAAACTGGTGCCGGTGGAAAAGGCCACAAAAGCGGAAGTCAGAAATATTAGCAGGGGAATCAGACCGGGATTGATAATATCCGATAACACGCCGGCAATATAAGCGCCGGTGCCCAGTACTTTGCAGGTGCTGCCCAGAGAAAAAGCCAGCATCATTAAAATTGCCAGCGAGATCATACCGCCGGCTCCTTTCATAATAGTATCCATCAATTCATTGAGTTTCATGATCTTCTGAATTCTGTACATGACCGCAGCAGTCAGAATTGCCAGCAGCACTGACCAGAGTACTGAGATTGACCCGGAGCCTTTGGTAATATCCCCGTCACCGGTAATATAAAGAGCCACAGGCATGAACAAACTCATCACAATGATCGGCACAAGCATATTGCCCGCTTTAGGCTTAGCATTTTCCTTTGGTTGCATTTCAACGATATTTTCATCCATCAGGGGATGGGAA
This sequence comes from uncultured bacterium, assembly GCA_964498725.1. Taxonomy (GTDB): domain Bacteria; phylum Fidelibacterota; class UBA2242; order UBA2242; family JAFGTP01; genus JAFGTP01. Next base: position 34,617 of record CAZCHS010000009.1, read on the forward strand.
CCTTCGGGCAGTAATTGCCCCCTCTGCACTCGCTCTTCGGCTTTTTTCATTTTACCAAAATCTTTACGAGTGACAATGACCAGTAATACCATTATTACCGTAATAATTGCGTAAAAATTAAATGCAATGGATTTTATTAATATTCCTGTGGGATTTGGAATATCCTGCGCACTGAGCAGGCCGATGATCAGCGCCCCCCAGGCATTGAGAGGAATTAACATACAGATGGCGGCGGAGGTGGAATCGGCAATGTAAGCTAGTTTTTCACGGGAAATTTTTAACTTATCGAAGATCGGGCGGCAGGTGGTACCCACGATCAGAATTTTTATACTGGATTCAATAAAAATTACAACACCCAGAACCCAAGCCAGCAATTGTACGCTGAGTTTTGAATTCATCCATTTTTTAGACAGCACCAGATTGACAAAACCTTTGACCCCGCCGGATATCTGAGTCAATGCAATTAAACTTCCCACTAAAGCGCTGAATAAGATCACGCGGGTATTGCCGGGACTTTGAAAGACATTGATCAGGGAGTCAAGGGCCCGGCCGGTTGACAGAACCGGGTTCCAGTTTGACATGATCAGCCAGCCTACCCAAATGCCGGCAAATAAAGAAATGTAGACCTGACGGGTTTTGATTGATAATAAAATTGCAAGCAGCGGTGGTAATACAGATAGCCAGCCATAAGTTTCCATAAATATGCTTCCTTATATTTGTTTCCCTCAATTTCGAGTTAATTTAATAGAATTATAGCATTTGACAAAATATATTGCTGTGCTATTTTTTATTCGATAGATGAAGGCTTATTGAATTATATGGAAGGCTATTTTTAATTTTGTGAAACAGGAAATAATATCTCAATACAACCACTTAAATAATTTAAGTGGCAAGTTCCGGAATATTTCTAAAGTCATTGTTATATTTAGTAAATTTATGCTAAATTGATTGTTATAAAAAAAGAAAGGTGTGTTATGATTAGTAAAAGTAGCTTTTTCACTGTTTTCATTGCAATGATAATTCTGGTTGGCTGCTCCGGGAGCGATCTGCCGATTGCCGGGAAGGCCCAATGGCAAAAATTAGCCACCGGTTTAGCCTTTCCCGAAGGACCGGCCATATTGCAGGAGGATGTGGTATATTTCTCAAATTGTAATGGTGGCTGGATTGGTAAATATGCTAATGGTAAACTGGATACCTTTTTAGTCGCCGAAGATCGTCTCTGGCAAAAAACAAATGGAATGACGTTTCATCGCGGAACATTATATGCCTGTGAATATGGATTTGGTAAAATACTGCAAATTTCACCGACTGGCAAAATGCAGGATTATGTGAAAAATTACCGGGGAAAAAGGTTCAACCGGCCCAATGATCTGACTTTTGATGACCAGGGAAATTTATATTTCACTGACCCGAAAAGTTATGGTGCGAAAAAATTAGATGGCCGTGTTTTTATGGTGAATGGCAAAGACCGGTCTGTTATTTTATTGCAGGACAGTCTCGCCTTTCCCAATGGTATCGGCATTTCACCCCTTGATAATAAATTATATGTCTGTGAATCAGCCAAAAACCGCATTCTGAGCTTTGATATTAAATCCGATGGCAGGATCGAAAATATGCAGGAGTTCATCGAACTCCCCGGTGGAGACCCCGACGGCATTAATTTTGATTCCCATGGTAATCTTTACGTCGCCCATTTTGGCACCGGCAAACTTTTTGTGATTTCTCCCGCCGGTGAAATTATTCAGGAAATTGCGACACCGGGAGAGCGGCCCACCAATGTTGAATTTGGCGGCAAGAAGAAACGGACCCTTTATCTGACTGAAACCGAAACCAACGCGCTCTACAGTATTCCCGTTAATATCAAGGGTTTGTGAAAAAAATAACAGAATTCTGAATTATTTCTTGTATATTTGTGAATGACTGTGTAATATTGTTGGAAAATTGATATCCTAAAATGAAGGAGCAATCTGACATGAAGGGATGGCGTAAATAATAAGCACTATCGATGTTTAATAAATACCATCCCGGAAAAAGAGGATGGTTTTTTATTAGGTATCGGTGATAACTCCCACCTGCCCAAAAAATCATCTTCCCGGTTAAAAAATTAAGGAAATTATGAAAAAACTTGCCTATACAAAAGCAGAGATAATTGAGTTTTTGGCGGGGAAAAATGATGGCTTTTTATTTGATTCCGCTAAAAAATTGCGACAAAAGTATTTTGGTAATGAAGTCTTTTTGCGGGGGATCATCGAATTTAGCAATTACTGCCGGGTGAATTGCAATTATTGCGGCCTGCGCAAATCCAATCAAAAAGCCAACCGTTACCGGCTCACTGATGATGAAATTTACGAATGCATCGATACAATTATTGCCAATGACCTGGGAACCATTGTTTTTCAATCGGGCGAAAATACAACTGATGACATTAAGCGACTGGCAAAGATAATTCGACAAACAAAGAAAAAACATGATCTGGCGGTCACTCTTTCTCTGGGTGAGCATGCCGTCGATACTTATAAACTTTTAAAAGATGCCGGTGCTGACCGGTATTTACTCAGAATTGAGACCTTTGATGAGTCGATTTATGAAAGAGCGCGTCCCGATCGAAAATTATCCCATCGGCTGCAATGTCTTGAAACCCTGAAAAACCTTGATTTTGAAGTGGGCTCCGGATTCATGGTCGGACTGCCCGGAGAAAAGATTGAATCCATAGCTGAGAACATTATAAAACTCACGAAAATGGATTTGGATATGATCGGTATCGGTCCTTTTATCGCCCATCCGGACACACCTTTCCGGGATTTCTCATCGGGTGATTATTCACTGTCCCTGCGAACCTTAGCCCTGATAAAACTAATGAATCCACTGGCCAATATGCCGGCGACCTCAGCCATGGAATCGGCACAAAGAGGGGGGCGGATCGAAGCCCTGGATATTGGTATGAATGTTTTGATGCCGGCGGTCACACCGGCGAAAATCAAGGGGAATTATAATATTTATCCCGGTAAAAATACCTATATCAAAGGGGATAATGAAATTATCGAGATCAAAAATATTCTCAGGGCCGCCGGTTTTACCTTTACCGGCGCCCGGGGAGATTCATTGAAATATAAAAAGAAACATAAATTACAAGGAGTACAACATGTCTGATGTAAGCACTGCCCAATGGGTCAAAAATGTAATCAAACAAGATGAGATTGACCGTTATTTAATTGACGGGGAAGATTTCATTGATGAAGCGCTGATCAATCAGCAACTTATGGAAAACAGGAACCCGGACAGGGCCCGAATCGAGTCCATTATTGAAAAGGCCCGTAATCTTCAGCGTTTGGAACCTGATGAAACAGCGGCATTACTTCACGTGCAGGATGATGATCTCTGGGAAAAAATATTCGCCACCGGGCTGGAAATCAAGCGCAAAGTCTATGACAACCGGGTAGTTTTTTTCGCGCCGATGTATCTCTCCAATCTCTGTGTGAATAATTGCGCCTATTGCGGTTTTCGTACGGATAACCACCATGAGAAACGCCATGTGCTGACCGTCGATGAAATGAAAAATGAAACCGCCGCCCTGGTATCCGAAGGCCATAAGCGGATCATTGCTGTCTATGGCGAACACCCGCGCTCCAATGCCGATTACATTGCCAAATCAATTGAAGAAATCTATAAAGTTAAAGCGCCGTCACCCAATGGCCGGGGGATGGGAAATGTGCGACGGGTTAATGTCAATGCCGCGCCCATGGAAATCAAAGATTTAAAAAAGCTTTGGAATGTCGGCATCGGCACCTACCAGGTATTCCAGGAGACTTACCACAAAGAAACTTACCGGAAAATGCATCCGGAAAACACGCTGAAAGGTAATTACCGCTGGCGGCTTTACGCTTTGCATCGCGCTATGGATGCCGGTATTGATGATGTGGCGATCGGCGCTTTGTTCGGACTATATGACTGGCGTTTTGAAGTGATGGGCTTGCTTTATCATACCATTGATCTGGAAAAACAGTTTGGCGTTGGCCCCCATACCATTTCATTTCCCCGTATGATGCATGCCTCCAATTCTGAAATTTCCGATACTTCCAAATACAAGGTTTCCGATGAAGATTTTAAAAAACTTGTAGCTGTGCTGAGATTATCCGTACCTTATACAGGATTGATCATCACCGCCAGGGAAAAAGCGGAATTGCGCAAGGAGGTGATCAAGGTTGGCTGCACACAGACCGACGCTTCCACCAGAATTGGTGTCGGCGGATATTCCACCAAAACTGAAAAAAATACAGATGAGCAACATGATGATGAACAACAGTTTTTATTGGGTGATACACGCAGCTGTGATGAGGTCATCCGTGAACTGGCGGAAATGGGTATGATCACCAGTTTCTGTACAGCCGGCTACCGCTGCGGACGAACCGGTGATAAGATCATGGGACTCCTGCAGGAATGTGTGGAAGGTAAGTTCTGTAAACTCAACGCGGTATTGACCTACCGGGAATACCTCGATGATTACGCCTCGGAAGAAACCAAAAAGATTGGTGAAAAAGTAATTGCCAGGGAATTGGAACAGATTCGCCAGATGGACTTTTATAAAAAGGGTAAATTATTTGATACGTTTATGAACTTTTATGAGCAGGTGAAAGATGGAAAAAGAGATGTCTTCATTTAAAGAGAAAAAAATTGAGTTAAACAATAATTTCAGCTTGATTGATAAACTGAATATTATTGTCAATCATCTTCAGAAAAATTATGAGGTTGAGGTTTATTTCTGTGAAATCATTGGCAAGCGCTGGTCCTTTATTGCCGGGGTCGCTAATTCCTACTTGCCCCAGCGGCGAATAGAGATTACAAAAAATCTGGGTATCGTGATTGATGATGGTGATTTATCTGAGGAACAGGTTAGTGGTTTGGTGGCAGTGGTAAAAAGCACCCTGTCCGCAACCCGGGATGATTTTTCTGATTAATTCAACTTTATTTTGTGGACATCAATATGCGAATTGAGAAAGATAGTCTGGGAGAAAGAAATATCCCTGCTGACCTCCTTTACGGTATTCACACCCAGCGGGCGCTTGAAAATTTCCCCCTTTCAAATCGTAAGGTAAATAAATCCCTGATCCATGCTTATGGCGCTGTCAAACTGGCGGCGCTGCGGACAAATTTTGAAATTGGCGCGCTGACCGAAGAACAGTTTGCGGCGCTTGAACGGGCTTGTTCGGAATTGCAAAATGGCCTGCTAAATGAACACATAATTGTGGACGCGCTGCAGGGCGGAGCAGGCACTTCTTTAAATATGAATGTCAATGAGGTGATCGCCAACCGGGCCTTGCAAATACTGGGTGACAAACCGGGAAATTATAACCGGATCCATCCGCTGGCCCATGTCAATCGCCATCAATCCACCAATGATACTTTTCCCACCGCTCTGAAAGTTGCCGCCATTACTTTGGTACGAGTTCTGGAACAGGAAATCGTTGCGCTGAATGAGGTTTTTCAGCACAAGGAACAGGCGTTTGCCGATGTGGTGAAGGTGGGCCGAACCCAGATGCAGGATGCGGTATTGACGACTTTGGGCAAGGAAATGTCAGCCTATGCCGATGCTTTGGCCAGGGATCGCTGGCGGGTTTATAAATGTGAAGAGCGGTTGCGCGTTGTCAATCTGGGTGGTACAGCCATTGGCACAGGGCTCAATGCACCGAAACAGTATATATTTAAAGTCACTGAAAAACTGAAGCACATCACCGGTATCGGACTGGCACGGGCAGAAAATCTCGTGGACGGTACGCAGAATAATGATGTCTTTGTGGAAGTGAGCGGCATTCTGAAAGCTTTTGCCACCACCCTTTATAAAATTGCCAATGATTTTCGTTTTCTTTCATCAGGGCCGGACGCCGGTATCAATGAACTGATCCTGCCACCCCGGCAAGCGGGCTCTTCAATTATGCCGGGTAAAGTCAACCCGGTCATTCCCGAAGCAGTTTTGCAGGCAGCCATGAAAGTAATGGCCAATGATACCCTCATCACTCAGGCTGTCAGTCAGGGAAATTTGGAATTAAATGCCTTTATGCCGCTGATCGCCGATGCACTGCTGGAAAATCTGGATTTGCTGATCAACAGTACAAAGATTTTTCGGGTCAATTGTGTACAGGATATTCAGCCCAACCGTGACCAATGCCGAAAAGGAACAGAGAACTCTACCGCCACTGTGACAGCCCTGGTAGAAAAAATCGGCTATGATAAAGCTGCTGAAATTGCTGCCGATGCTGATAAGAAAAATATTTCCGTCAAAGAAGCCGCTCTGCTGAGTGGATTGATTGATGAAGAAGAATTTGCAATGATCACTTCACCGGAATGGGTGACCAAACTGGGATCGAACTAAAAAAATAAATGAAATGTGCTCTTTAATATCAATTTCACAACCCCCTTGTTCCTCCCGATGCATCGGGAGGACACGACAGGACAACTGGTGGTTACTAATAGTTTGATAATTCGAAGTTGCGATTAAAATCAAACAAGTTCTCCCTTGAAAGGTTATCAATCCGGCTCTGACGGGGAGATGTAACCTGCCCGCAGCAGGCGGGGAGGGTTTGACACTAATTTTAAGAGCAAAAATTTTTGACATTACTGCAGAGGACACACCGGGAAAATCATGAAAAATAAATTCTGCCTTATCTCTGCGCACTCTGCGACCTCTGCGGTTAATATAAAGGAATATAAATGCGAAAAACACATAAAAGTTTACGATTGCATATCGGCATATTCGGGTGCAGAAACGCCGGAAAATCATCCATATTAAATGGCCTCACGCGACAGTCGACTTCGATCGTCTCCGATGTGGCCGGCACCACCACCGACCCGGTGGAAAAACCTATGGAACTCTTGCCTATTGGTCCCGTGCTTTTTATTGACACTGCCGGTATCGATGATGCGGGGAAACTGGGAGAAATGCGCAATGAGCGAACCCGCCAGGTCTTCCGCCGGACTGATATCGCCATTATTGTGGTGGGAAACGGGGAATGGACGGATTTCGAAAAAGAATTGATCCGTGAATTTGCAGAAGATGAGATTCCGGTGATTGTGGTTTTCAATAAAACCGATCTCTATTCACCTGACCCTGAAGTAAGAGCAATGCTGGACGACAAAGAGATAAAAGTTGTGGAGACTATTGCCACGAAAAATAAAGGATTGCTGGATATTCGTGAAGCACTGATCCGGGTAACGCCTCCGGAGATCATCAATACGCCTACAATTCTCGGCGACCTGGTGAATGCCGGCGATATGGTGACCTTTGTGGTGCCCATCGATAAGGAAGCTCCCAAGGGCCGGCTAATCATGCCCCAGGTGCAGTCCATTCGGGATATTCTGGATAATGATTCCTATTGCATGGTAGTGAAAGAACGGGAATTGCGGGATTCTCTTGACCGGTTGAAAGTGCCGCCTGCCCTGGTGGTGACAGATTCGCAAGCCTTTTTGAAAGTGGCTGCTGATACACCGGAAGAAATACCGATGACTTCCTTTTCCATACTCTTTGCGCGTTTTAAAGGCGATCTGGCGGAATATGTGCGCGGCGCGACCCATATTGACAAACTGCAATCAGGCAGCAAAATACTGATCGCGGAATCCTGCTCCCACCATCCCATTACCGAGGATATCGGCACTGTTAAAATTCCCCGCTGGCTGACCCAATATGTGGGCGGAAAACTGGAAGTCTCCCATTGCCAGGGGCATGATTATCCTGATAATTTGTCGGAATTTGATCTGGTGATCCATTGCGGTTCCTGCATGTTCAACCGCCGGGAGGTTTTGTCACGGATCATTGCCTGCCGGAAAGCCGGTGTGCCGGTGACCAATTACGGTCTGACTATCGCCTATTCCCTGGGAATTTTTGAGCGGGCCCTGCAACCCTTTCCGGATGCGTTGGATATTTATCACCGGGAGATGTAGAAAGATAGTTTGAATAGCCAAAATTATAAATAATCTAATATAGATAAAAACCCATCTTATGATGTCATTTATAATTGTTAAATATTGTTCCATGCCATAATTTCCTGAATGATTGGCTGATTATAATATGCTAATAAAAATAGTTATCCCTGTATAAACTTAACCTACATTATTCATAAAAATATGAACAATGCCCGCTTCGCGCCGATACATTTCCTGCGGAAACTATCGGGATTAACCTGAATATCATTCTATGAATTTTCCAAATTAGTTTTTTAATATGTCTTTGGTAAACTGTTAATTTTATTTGTTTTGCTTGAAGAATTTGAAAATTCATGAATAATTCAGGTTAAAAATTCAAAATATTTATTCTTGCTTGTTAAGTTGATATATATTAGTATCCAAGAGTCTATAAAATGGGATAGGACAATTTTATGTACGGTATTTTAGATTAATATAGTATAACTGTCATTTGTTTTTGAACAACAGGTCTAATTTATGATATACTTTTCATTTATTGGTAAGCATGATCGGTTGACTGATGAGAATATCGGCCCCTGTTTAAAAATATATCTCAGGTTTAAAAAATCAATAACTCGTGTATTCTTAATGGTCAGTAAATGCGGCGATGATAATAGCCATGAATATCTTCAAATAGCCAAGACAAATAAACACAGAATTCAACAGGAGCATAGCACCGTCAAAGTTGATATTATTGAATTGGCGATGCAGACACCAATTGACTTTGATATTGTTTATCCTAAACTACTTGATTCAGTACATACTATTATTGAACATAATAGACTTAATACATCAGAGAAGATCATTAATATTTCATCCGGTACACCTACAATGACAACTTGCTGGGTCTTACTGGCACAGTCCGATTTAATTGAGAACGCAAGATTATTTCAATCCTTTGAGGCTAAATATGCAGCAGAAAAAGGAACTTCAACACAAGAAGTCAATCTAAGTATAGATGATTTTCCAAAAATCAACAGGCCAACATCGGTTAAAAGAAAATTGACTATATTGAATCGGGAGAAACATGAATTACAACAGCAATTAAGAAGTCACGATCTTGATGAGAGCGTTCCTGAACTAATTGGTAAATCACAAGCAATCCGGGAGATCAAGGACCAGTTATTGAGAGATATCAATGATCAGACAGATGTTTTGATAACAGGGGAACGCGGTACCGGAAAACAAATCGTCGCAAATGCTATTTGGCGGTTGTACCATAGTGAGAATGATATTGAGCTGTTAACTTTTGATTGTGGTACTATTCCTAAGGATTTAATAACTGCTGAGTTATTTGGTTATAAAAAGGGGGCCTTTACAGGCGCTGCACAGTCAAAAGATGGTATTTTAACTGCAGCAGAAAATCGAATGCTATTCCTGGATGAGATTGGTAATATGCCTATAGAAGGTCAGAACAACCTGTTAAGATTTTTAAATACCGGTGAAATCAGAAGGATTGGTGAAACCAACGCTAAAACTATACAAACACAAATTATTGCTGCTACAAATAAAGACATTAATGATGATACGACCTTTGCTCAAGATCTAAAAGATCGCTTTGACGATATTGTTATTTTACCACCGTTACGGAAAAGGAAAGCAGATATTCCAATTCTCATTGAGTACTTTCTGAAAAAATATGCTCCGAAAGTAATGGTTTTTAGTGAGGAGTTAACAGGCTATATAGTGGACAAAAGATGGCCGGGTAATGTCCGTCAATTAGAGAATTTTATAAAAAAAATAATCAGGCGACATCCTGCTAAAGGGGAAGTTAGATTATCTGACCTGCCTAAGCGGTTTGACGCGTTGTATAGTGAGGAAAAAGGAGAGGATCAATTACCGGAACTGCCTTTAACAATACCTTTTGATGAGTATAATCAATTAATCATTGAAAAGGCCCGGACAATGGCTAATGGTAAAGCAATTGTCGTTGATAAACTATTAAGACAGAATAAAGGAACTGAAAAACAACGACAATACCGGATAAGAAAAAAACCTAAAAAGTAACAGTCGTTATCTCAAAGGTTGGTCATGTTACTAATGCTTTATTGAATTGTGATAATAATATATTGTAAATAATGTGTTTACGCTAAATGGTTGGTGATGGCATTATTTATGAGTGAGGCGCAACTATATAAAATAAATAATGAAAAGGTAATCTATGAAATCATATTTGGAAAAATTAAATATCTATAAATTAAGATTTAGTGTTAAATGTATCGAAGATATAGAGCTACCTAGATTTTCAGGCTCTACTATAAGAGGAGCATTTGGAGTAATGCTGAAGAAAAATGTCTGTGTTCAGCGTAAGTGGAGGCATTCTTGTGAAAATTGTATGATTAAGAGTAGTTGTGTCTATTCCTATATATTTGAAACTAAAAATCTTGATTACAATGATAAAAACATTAAACTGAAATCACCACCTCATCCATTTGTACTATCCATTGATTTCAATGATAAACCGGTAACTTATCCAAAGAATGCAATAATAGAGTGGGACTTTACATTTTTTGGTAATCATATTATGGAAAACCTCCCTTACATAATATTTACTTTTGAAAAAATGGGAGAAACTGGTATTGGTAAGACTCGTGGACGGTATAAAATTGTTAATATTATTTTAGAAACTGCGAGGGACTCCAAGATCATCTATGATCAGAAAACCCGGAAACTGGACAGAAAGATAACTCCTTATAGTCTCGAAATGAATAACCAGGATCAAAAAGCCAACTTTGTGACAATTGATATGGTATCACCCTTTAAAATTAAAAATAAAGGAAAAGATAATAACAACCCTGAATTTTCGGAAATTATTACCAACATCCTTCGCCGGTACGATGTATTATTAAATTATCACCAGCCGGATCAGTATGAAAGTATTGATTACCAGCAGGTTATTAACAAGTCAAAGACTGTTAAAATAAAGGAAAACGACACTGTACTAAAGATATATAAACGGTTTTCAGGACGGCAAAAGAAGTGGATTTCTCACTATGGTATCATTGGTAATATTACCTACGAAGGCGATATACAGGATTTTATACCTTTATTAGAGATTGGTAGCCTTATCAATATTGGAAAAAGTACCTCTTTTGGGTTTGGGAAATATAAATATAAAACATTAACACAATAAATGAGGCGGATTATGGACAAAATTAGACAAAATATTGTCATTGGAGCATTACTCCATGATATTGGAAAGTTTGTGCAAAGATCGGAAGAGAACAGGTCACTTCAGAATTCAAGTAAGATTAAAGATGAAACCAAAAGGATATTACCAGATATCTGTCCCCAGTATAATGGACGTTTTTCTCACTTACATAGCGCCTGGACTTATCAGTTTTTTAATGATTACGATCAATATCTTTTTAAAAATGATTTGTCAGGTGATGTTGCCGCTATCAACATTGCTGCTCATCATCATCATCCTTCGACATTAATACAAGAGATTATACAAAAATCCGACTGGCTTTCAGCAGGAATGGATCGGTCAAAATGTAAAGATGTTATGGATGAAATATCTGATGAGACCAGTCGTAAATACAACTTCCGTAAACAACGGTTACAGCCTGTCTTTGAGAATATATTTTCCAAAGACTACCACTCAGGTCGCAATTCAGAAGAAAGATTACGATATGAAATTGCTCCCCTTGAATTGGATGACACCACTGTATTTCCGCAGAACTTTTTGGGAGAGGACAAGGACCTGAATGATGATTATTTAGGATTGTGGGGTGGTTTTATTACAGAGTTTAAAAACCTGCCTAATGCAGAATTTGGTTCCTTTGTCAATACACTATTGCCGTTGTTACAAAAATATACCTGGTGTATTCCCAGTTCAACCCATGATATTCCGGACATTTCCCTGTATGACCACTTAAGAACAACAGCAGCAATTTCTCTATGCTATTATGATTTTATAAAGGACAAATTTCCAAAAGAACTGGCTGCTGAAAATACCAGTATTGTCAGGGGACTGTTTGATGGACAATATTCTAATGAGGAATTTGCAACCATTATCTGTGGTGATCTGAGTGGTATTCAATCCTTCATTTACCAAATTGCATCCCACCGAGCGGCCAAGTCACTGAAAGGGCGGTCTTTTATTATTCAACTCTTATCTGATACCTGTGCCGAATACATGCTTGAACAATTGGGATTACCGGAAACCAATTTAGTCTATTCCTCCGGTGGCAAGTTTTTTATTTTGGCACCGAACACTCAGAATACTGTGACAGTTTTAGAAAAGGTGAAAAACCAGTTGAATACTGGTTTATTAGCTAAATATTCCGGTAGCATTTATTTAGGGGTTGGCCAATCAACTCTGACTGCCCAGGACTTTTTGGACAGTTTGAATGAAAAGTGGGTCGCGGCTATTCATAATTCCGCAAAAACAAAATCGCAGCGATTTGTTAACCAGATGCTGACTGACGATACCTTCTTTTTACCGATGGGTGACGACGCTGATATAAAGCAATGTACTATTTGTGGATTAGATGTTAAAAAAACAGATCTGATAACTCAAAAAGACAACCCTGATAAACAATGGTGTAGGACTTGTGATAGTATTATTGCAACCGGCGCTAAACTAAAATCTGCTGACTACCTTGTAAAGTTGAAAAGTATGCGAGGCGACTATATTCCCCTTGATAATATTGATGTCAGTTACATTCTAATGCCGGAAGATAAACTCAAACAGGTTTACCATGACTATAAAGAAAGCATTGTGAAAATCTATAAGTTCAATGATACTGAGTTTATGCCGGATAAAGAAATCTCATTATTTGACAAAGGCTTTGGTTACAAATTTTATGGTGGCAATGATATGCCCACAGATAAAAATGGTGATATTGCCGATTTTAATAAATTGGCCGGGGAACGTGATGACGTGTTTAAACGGTTGGGTATTCTGAGAATGGATGTGGATAATTTGGGGCTGATTTTTCAAAAGGGCTTTGATTTCGACTCTCATGAAACAGATAGTACCGGTTCCTTTTACTCTATTTCGCGATTGAGCACACTGAGTAATATGCTGGATATTTTCTTTTCCGGGTACCTAAATGAAATTGCCTTTTCTGATAAGTATAACCGCAAACTGTTTATTGTATATTCCGGTGGTGATGATATTTTTATGGTGGGCCGCTGGTATCACCTGATAGATTGCGCCCTGGAAATCTATGATACATTTAAAAAGTTCGTCTGTAACCATCCAAGGTTTACAATCTCCGGCGGAATGGAAATGGTACCACAGAAATTTCCCATTCACCGTGCGGCTGACCTGGCCGGAAATGCCGAGGACAAGGCTAAGGCCTATCAGTATAAAACAGATGATAAAGAAAAAGACGCTTTTACTTTTCTGGGTAAAAGCCTCAGCTGGCATGACCTGAAACTGGTGCAGCAAATAAAAGATGAATTGCTGGAAAATGAAGAGCAGGCGAAAAATAAAGGCCTGCTCAACCGCTTGAGGAGAATCCAGGAAAATTACAAAAACCAAAAAGATATTTTAGATAAAAACAAGGACCTTTCCCCTAAGCAGAGGGCAGAACTGGTGCAGTACAATAAATGGCGCTGGCGTATGGTTTATGACCTGGCACGGTATAAAAAGGAAAATAAACAAGCCAACGCCTTGATTGACAAACTTCAGGAGGCCATGCTGGACGGCGACCATTACGGAGATTTAAATTCTCTTGAAAATATTCAGGATTTTATCGACCTGCCGGCACGGTGGACAGAACTTATAAATCGAAGTAATAAATAAGGAGAAAATTATGACCTACGATCAAAGAAGAAACCAAAGAAATGAACGAAGAGGTTTTGACCAACTTCAGTATGGTATCACAAATCTCCCGGATTGGATCGGCAAACAAGTCAACAAAGAGGCTGTTACTTTCGCTGAGGAATTTGGAAAGTACCTGGTCAACCAGAAATTTAGTAATTCCCAAATCAGAAACATTTTTGGGGAAATTAAGCGTCTGCAAATGAGAAATTGGAGCAATACTGTAGAATCCAGTCTGCTATTGCTAAAACCCAAACTGGCTTATTCTGCAAAAAGGCAGATGGGAAAACAGGCAGAAGGTGCGGCTGTAGAATTAAAAGATTTTTTATGCGCTGGTATCGACACAGTAATAGATGCAGAAGATAAGAGCAAATGTTTTGATAATTTTGCCAATATTTTTGAAGCAGTATTGGCATATCACAAAGCTTTTGGCGGAAAATAACAGGAGGAATATAAAATGAAGCTGAACAAAAAAGTATTTATCAACGGATTAATCACAGCAAAAACCGGTCTCCATGTTGGTGGCAGCGGACAAGGTATGGCTATTGGCGGCGCGGACTCACCGGTATTAAGAGACCCAATCACCAATATACCTTATATCCCCGGATCATCTTTAAAAGGCAAAATGCGCAGCCTGCTGGAAAAGGCCACCGGAAGAGTGGACAATGGAAAACCCTGTAGCTGCGGCAATGCAGACTGTGATGTTTGTCGTATCTATGGAGTAGCGGCTGAAAAAGAGAGCAATCTTCCGGGGCGGCTGATTGTCCGCGACGCTTTTATGACCGATGAAATGGAACAGGTGCTGGAGAAAAGTAAAAACACAGATATGCCCTATACAGAGGTTAAAACTGAGGTAACAATAGACCGTATCACCTCGAAAGCCATGCCTCGCCAAATTGAACGGGTACCTGCAGGCGCAACATTTAATATGGACCTGGTTATTGATGTCTATGAGAGTGATGATGAAAAAGAACTGGTGAACATTGTGAAAAAATCATTGAACCTGGTGGAAGATGATTACCTGGGTGGCAGTGGCACAAGAGGTTATGGACAGATTGAAATTGATTGGGAGAATGTATCGGTTACTTACAAAGATGAATCAGTATATTCAGGAGATAACAAGGCTTTACCACTGGAGGTTTAGATGATGACTAAACTATTTAAACTGAAGTTTTTGACGCCGGTGCATTTTGGCACCAATCGTCCGGGCTTTGAAGATATTGATAATATTTTACATTCGGACACATTGTTTAGTGCGATAATAAACAATTGGCTTCGGTTCTATCCTGAGGATATGGAACGGTTTTTTCCTGTTGATTCCGGGAAAGAGGTAACCTTTCCATGGTTCAAAATCAGCTCTGCCTTTCCCTATTATGATGAGATATTATTTTTTCCAAAACCCTATATCAAGCCGATTTTTGATAATCAGGAGGCGGATAATAATCCAAAAGTGTCTAAAAAGTGGAAAAAGATAGAGTTTGTCGACCAGGATATCTTTCAAAACATTGTGGCAAAGAAAGCCATTTCTTTTGATGAAGATACTACAGTGGTAGGTGACAATTTCCTTACTCTGCAACCCAAAGATTCACTTTCTACAATCTATAAACAGTATGACACTCCCAGGGTTGTTAAGGATAGAAGGTCCCAGCAAACAACGCCCTTTACTTTTACACGGATGCAATTTGTAAATAAAGGGGGACTTTTCTTTCTGGCATCTTTTGAAAAGGCTGAATGGGAAAAAAAGTTTCGAGCCGTGCTTAACCTGTTGGGTGATTATGGTATTGGTGGAGATCGAAGTGTGGGCCATGGCTTATTTGAAGTCACCAGTGTTGAGGAATATGCAGTTAGTTCAGGGCAGGATGCAGGCCAGTTTGTGACCTTGTCTCTTTTTCATCCCTCCCAGAGGGAACTAGCCGGTATTCTGGCACAATCCGCCTACCAGTTGATTGATCGTAAAGGCTGGATTTTTTCCGGCACCAGCAAACCTTTACGCCGTCAAACTGTGCGCATGTTTCGGGAAGGCTCTGTTTTTTCAGGGGCGAAGGAAAATTATGGAAATGTTGTAAAAGTACTGGATAAAGAAACTGCTCCGGGAATTGACCATGATGTTTTCCGGTATGGCATTGCACTGACATTACCGGTAAGCACCGAGGGAGGAAATCATGAAGCCCAATAAAAAACAAAAATACAGGATCACAACCCTTTCACCATTGCATATCGGTAGTGGCAATAAAATTCTACGGGGGTTTGAGTTTCATTTTGACAGAAATAGGCATAGGACTATTATCTATGACATGGATGAAATATTTGATCAGATCAGCAATAATAGACGGGCTATTGACGAACTGTCAGAATTGGATGGCAGGAACAATGATATTCATAACTTTGTTCGCAAATATAACCTGTCTCTAAATCATAGTCGTAGTTTTCCCGTAGAGTGTCACAGTAGGGAAATCCTGGAATTTATTCGAGATGGACTGGGAAAACCCATGATACCCGGTTCCTCGCTAAAAGGTAGTATTCGAACAGTTGTTTTTAATTTTCTCTTTTCACAGATGTCTGATGATGAACAAAGACGAGCAGTAGAAACAGGGCAAAATGAACGCCGGGATATGTTTGCCGGTCGAAAACTGGATTCAAGAGTGTTTGGCAGTGATCCCACTTCGGATATTATGAAAGCCTTTGCGGTAGGTGATAGTTTTTATAATAAAGTGGATGTCAAACTGGGGATCTGCCAGGTAATGTCTCTAACCCGAGATCATTCCTGGTACTGGAAA
The DNA here is from genome assembly GCA_964498725.1 of uncultured bacterium. Classification (GTDB taxonomy): domain Bacteria; phylum Fidelibacterota; class UBA2242; order UBA2242; family JAFGTP01; genus JAFGTP01. The sequence goes on from CAZCHS010000009.1 coordinate 51,123, forward strand.
AAAGGATATAAGCATTTCCCCATGTCCATGGTGTTTGAGTACCTGAAAGAAGATGTGAGCGGCAATACAGTACTCAATTTTAGTGATTTCTTTATCAGTGATCATAAAGCAATCAGAACACTTCATTTTAATGATAAAATAATCGCAGATTTTTCAATCCTGAATTCCATAATCAATAATTACAGTCAAAAACTGATCGATAGTGAACTTGATTTTTTCTATAAGCATGATGATGAAGGAAAACTCAGCAATGTGACACAGTTTTATGAAATGTTGAAACGTCAGATACCGGCTAATTCTGAGGGCTGTATTCTGCGGCTGGGCTGGGGGAGTGGTTGGACCGCTATGACCGGCAATTACCTGCAGGATTTTTCCAACTTATTGGAAGAATACCGGCGTAAATTCCGTATGGGTAAAAGAGGCGCTGAGGTTTTTCCGAAAAGCCGCAAGATTTTTATGAACCGTAGAACGCCACAGTCTGTTATGGGCTGGATAAAGATGGAGATGATTGAATGAGTATAGTTTATTTGGCAAATATCGGGAACCGTGATGTTAAGCATATCAGTATTGATAATGTCATACCAAGATATTCCGGTAAAGAATGGCTGGATAATTATGATAAAATCAAAGATGCACTGGTTATGCCAATCATACGTTCCGGTCTTGAAAAAGTAAAAGCAGACCTGGGCGATAAAAAGATAGATAAGTTATATTTATTCTACACAGACCAGCCTGAAACAACGCCGCAAAAGCATCGGCAATCGGACACAATTTACTTTGCTAAGTTAATCAGGAAAATCATTGCAGATAAATATTCTGATATCGTAAGTGATACTGTTTTAAAAAAGATATTTGGCACACCAAATGACTATGATGATATGTATCATTACTATGATCATGCTATAGAAGAAATCTCTGTCAATGAAGGTATCGACCTTGCTTTTGTAGCGCCTGCAGGTGGCATTCCCGCCTGCAATATGAATCTCATTATCCATGGCAGCCGGTTCTTTGATATCAAATGCCAGATAATGTTGGTCAGTGATAATCCCGATAAGAAAACAAACCCACCGAAATTGCTCAACATCTCTTCCCAGATAATACGGGGACACAATCGAAAAGCGGTTGAAAAAATGGCGAACAATTATAATTATTTGGGGATTTCCAACCTGCTCCGTTTATCAGTGAAACCGATCGATCGACAGTTGCTGCGGTTATCTAATTATGCAGCAGCCCGTCTCAATCTTGATTTTGAGACCGCTAAAAAAGAGGCACTAGCTTTAAAGGGCTGCGATTTTATAGATGACCAGTTCTATGATGACCTGGTAGATGTATGTGAACTTTTTATTGAGGAGCAAGAGTTACTACCATTGCATTCTAATGCCGACAAAGAAATAAAAGAAAAACAACTGGAGATGCAGAAATGCCAAATTTGTGAGATCGTCCTGGATGCCATTATTGCCTATAAAACAGGTAAGTTTACAGGCTGTGTGGGGCGTATGTTCCGTATCCAGGAAAGCCTGGCACGCTGGTTTTTTGAGTTCTATACCGGGTATTCATCAAATGAATCCAATAAATTTCAGTACCGGGATGACTTTAAAAATTATGGTAATACCAGTCAGGGCAGAAAATTTAAAAAATACCTGAAAGATAAAAATCCTAACTATCGGTACTCTGCCAACCGCTTGATTTTTACTAAATTCTGGAGTTATGTCCGAAAAACCTTTAAAGAAGCAGAGGTACTGAAGTATGATGATATTTTTCAATTTGTGAAACGGATCGATTCGCTTGGCGACCTTCGTAATGAAGCGCCCATCGCCCATGGTTTCGCGGCTGTCACCCAAACTAAAATCGATGAAAAGTACACAAGAGGCGAACTGCTGAAGGATCTCTTCAACCTTCCTCATAATCTGGATCATAAGTGGGACATGCAGGTATTTGACACTATATCTGACCTAATAATCAATAACTATTAATATACCCGCTCTTTGACATTGTGAAAAAAATATGAGGTAAAAAAATGGCTGTCATGTACTTATCGGAACAAGGCGCAAAAATCACCATGACGGGAAACCGCCTGGTGCTGAAAAAAGAGGGTGAAAAAATCGCTGATATTCCCATTATAAAACTGAACACAATCCTGATCTATGGCAATGTGCAGATCACGACACAGGCAGTAAGAATGCTGCTTAAAAATGGAATTGATGTAGCCTTTTTTGATTATTACGGGAATATATACGGTATACTCACGCCGGTGAAGTCCAAAAATGTGGTACTGCGAATGAATCAGTTTGATAAATCACGGGACAATGGTTTTGCTCTAAAAATCGCTAAAGGCATTGTCAATGCTAAAATTATTAATATGATTAGTTTTCTGAAGAAATATCAGAAAAATTATTGTAATCCGGAAATATCCAACGCTATTAAAAAACTAAAAAAATGGATGAGGAAAGTGGATTATAAAACTAAAGCAAAAAACCTGCTGGGAATTGAAGGCAGTGCTTCAGTAATCTATTTTGATGTGCTTAAATTGTTGTTTCGCGGTGAATTGAAATTCAATGGCCGTAATCGCCGACCGCCGGCTGATGAAGCCAATGCCCTGCTCAGCTATACGTATGTCCTCTTTTCCAATGAGATCAATATGCTCCTCAATGGTAATGGACTGGACCCTTATATTGGCTTTTACCACGGTATCCAATATGGCCGGTATTCACTGGCTCTTGACATGGTAGAACCTTTTCGGCCCCTGGCTGATAACTTTGTACTTAACCTGGCGAACCTGAAAATTCTTCAATCGAAGCATTTTGAAACGGTGAAAGGTGGCGTTTATTTAAAGAATGATGCCAAAAAGTTATTTTTCAAACACTATGAAAAATATATGAATCAGGGATCTTTAAAAGATCAACAAGATGGTTGGTCTATTAGAAACGCCATGCGGCTGCAGGTGGCCAGTATCATCCAGGCTATTAACGATAAAAAAGGTTTTATGCCTTTTACATTATAAAAAAATAGAAAAAAATGTTCATTACTGTATCCTATGATGTAACTGACAATAAGCGGCGGACACGCCTGTCTAAAACCCTACTGGATTTCGGCCGGCGGGTCCAGTATTCTGTCTTTGAGTGCAATCTGACTGAAAAACAACTTCTGCTACTAGAAAGACGAATTGAAAAAATTGTTAATCATAAAGAGGATACTGTAAGAATTTACCGCTTTTGTGAAGCCTGTAAAGACAAACTGAGGATTATTGGCACCGGTACTTTTACTACAGATGCAGATGTCTTTATTTTTTAGTATGGATACGAAAGAATATATTTTATTGTTTTTTATATGTTTTAATTTGAGAGGTGCTTATAAGACACCCCCTATCACCTGGTGCAAAATTGCAGTTACGGAAAAACTTGTTTTAAATCTCCTGTAATCATTATATTACAATACTTGCTATTTGAATAGATACCCTGATATAAAAGGGATTAAGACCCTTCAGATACTTTTCTGCCTGTATGAATATCTTCAATTTATTTGAATAGATACCCTGATATAAAAGGGATTAAGACCATGAAAAAATTTCGCCATTTGCATTAATTTGTTTTAACATTTGAATAGATACCCTGATATAAAAGGGATTAAGACTGAAGCATCAAAATTCGATTGAGCAATGGAACTAAAATTTGAATAGATACCCTGATATAAAAGGGATTAAGACATCGAAAATCGCCTTGTTTTCGGCAAACTTGGCAATATTCCTTATATTTGAATAGATACCCTGATATAAAAGGGATTAAGACGTATCCTGCGTATTCAACAAAAAGTGTGTTTTACAGATCAAAGTTGAATAGATACCATGATATAAAAGGGATTAAGACCGCCATCTTCTTTCTGTGTTGGGTCTATCTTACTAATGAATTTGAATAGATACCCTGATATAAAATGGATTAAGACTCTGATTGTCTAATTTTATAGATATTGTTCCTCATTATTTGAATAGATACCCTGATATAAAAGGGATTAAGACGGTGCATATACCGGACAATACAAACCACCACTTAAAACTCATATTTGAATAGATACCCTGATATAAAAGGGATTAAGACTTTCAATTTCTACGTTAAGACCGTTAAAATATTTCCTGTAATTTGAATAGATACCCTGATATAAAAGGGATTAAGACAACCCCCTCAGGTGTTTGACCGCTTCTTTGTAATCCTATTTGAATAGATACCCTGATATAAAAGGGATTAAGACTTAAAATTACCATTAGATAATTTGTAATGGTCGCCCGTTGCTGGATTTGAATAGATACCTTGATATAAAAGGGATTAAGACTCTTTGTCAATTTTTGTAACGTCAATTTTAATCTCAAGATTTGAATAGATACCCTGATATAAAAGGGATTAAGACAAAATTTCAGATTGATTTTTAGCTTTTAGCTGCTTGGATTTGAATAGATACCCTGATATAAAAGGGATTAAGACTTTGTAACAGGAGTAATACTGTCCCTTTCTCCTTATTTGAATAGATACCCTGATATAAAAGGGATTAAGACCCCGCTTCGTCCTTTCGGACTACTCGGGGCAGGCTCCAAATTCAATATTTGATTTGACAATAAAGGAATGAGTGTAGTAAGGTGTTCTTCAGGAGTGGACTGAGCCTCAACCTGAACCTCAGCCTTTGATATCTGAAACAGCGGAATAGAGATTAATTTCGCGACTTGCATACTGATAACTGATAACCGTTTACAGATTACTGACCAGCCCTGTCTCAAAAGGGATTCTTGTTGCTGGTAACTGGTTACTGGGAACTGGTATGTATGGTGTTGGGAATACTGATGTTTTCCGTTTCTCGACATCATTCTGAGTCTTTACCTGAACCTTAGCCTTTGATGTCTAGAGCGATAAAATAAAGGATTCACCCTGATATAAAAGGGATTAAGACCCCGCTTCGTCCTTTCGGACTACTCGGGGCAGGCTCCAAATTCAATATTTGATTTGACAATAAAGGAATGAGTGTAGTAAGGTGTTCTTCAGGAGTGGACTGAGCCTCAACCTGAACCTCAGCCTTTGATATCTGAAACAGCGGAATAGAGATTAATTTCGCGACTTGCAGACTGATAACTGATAACCGTTTACAGATTACTGACCAGCCCTGTCTCAAAAGAGATTAAGACCTGTTGAGTTGTGTTCGCTTGCTGCCTTCGAGGTTAATTTGTTTGAATAGATACCCTGATATAAAAGGGATTAAGACTCAACTTTACAGCCACCTTCAATCCATTTTTCGTATAAGATTTGAATAGATACCCTGATATAAAAGGGATTAAGACAGTAGTGGTACAGTACCTCCGTTCTTGTTAAACATTTCCATTTGAATAGATACCCTGATATAAAAGGGATTCTTGTCAGGTTGAGGTTGAGAAGGAGAGAGATCGGTGACAGTGAGTTTTGGTTGTAGAATATTGACTTACGAATATCGAATGCAGAATGTAGATTTTAGAAGGTATGGTGGTTTCTGGACATCGTTCTGAGCCTTTACCTGAACCTTAGCCTTTGATGTCCAGAGCGATAAAATAAAGGATTCACCCTAGCTTTCAGACTGATAACCGATAACAGCCCACTGATTACTGACCGACCCTGCCTCAAGAGGGATTCTTGCTGCTGGTAACTGGTTACTGGGAACTGGTTACTGGGAACTGGTTACTGGGAACTGGTAACTGGGAACTGGTAACTGGGAACTGGTAACTGGGAACTGGTATGTATGGTGTTGGGAATACTGATGTTTTCCGTTTCTCGACATCATTCTGAGTCTTTACCTGAACCTTAGCCTTTGATGTCTAGAGCGATAAAATAAAGGATTCACCCTGATATAAAAGGGATTAAGACTTTTTCTCTCTGATCGGTTGTGTTTTCATAGTTCACCATTTGAATAGATACCCTGATATAAAAGGGATTAAGACTCTGCTTTTTTCAAAGCGTCCATTGTTTCAACTTGTTTAATATTTGAATAGATACCCTGATATAAAAGGGATTAAGACCCCGCTTCGTCCTTTCGGACTACTCGGGGCAGGCTCCAAATTCAATATTTGATTTGACAATAAAGGAATGAGTGTAGTAAGGTGTTCTTCAGGAGTGGACTGAGCCTCAACCTGAACCTCAGCCTTTGATATCTGAAACAGCGGAATAGAGATTAATTTCGCGACTTGCA
>CAZCHS010000010.1:0-13097 GCA_964498725.1 uncultured bacterium
GCTGGGATACAGGGATTCGAACCCCGATCATCGGCTCCAGAGGCCGGTGTCCTGCCATTGGACGATATCCCAGTGTTAAAAAGCGTGTAAATTTATAGTCCCAATTTTAATTTATCAAGAAAATTTATACAATTTTATCCAGAATATAAGCCAGGCTCAGCAACACCGCGGTCAGAAAATGGATTATGATCGTTAACTTATTGACAATCAATAACTCATATATTTTCCGGTACTTGATCGAGCCTTTGCGAATAGCGATAATGGCCAGGGGTAATGTCAACAGCATTAGCAGCGACCACCAGGGCATCAACCCAAAAATGACAAAGGGTACGATCCAGACATATGGGACAAAAATCAGAAAGGAAAACAACCGCATGGCTTTCCATTTATCACCGATCCGGACAACCAGGGTTTTCTTATCAGCATTTTTATCAGCGCGGTAATCCTGGAATTCATTGATAAACAAAGTCAATAAAACAAAAAATGTCAATGGCACAGCAGCGATAAAGGGCGCAGGCTCCAGAGTGCCGCCCGTCTGTACAAAATAACTCCCCACTGTAATGACCATTCCAAAAGCCAGACTCAGTGTAATTTCACCAAGGCCCCGGTAGATTAATTTCAAGCCGGGAATTGAGTAGCCAATGGTTAAAACCAATCCAATCAATCCAAAAATCAATAATCCATTCCCCGGGATCAGGTAATTGATATAAAGTCCTAAACCAATTCCAAATAGCAATAAAATAATACTGGACAGCAAGACTTTCTCCGGTGAAAAAACACCTTTCTGTATAATGCGGCTTCCACCGGTGATTTCATTATGGAACAGGTTAAAGGTATCATTGCCGGTGAGGTGATCATGAAAATCATTCATCATGTTGGCGCCGAGATGGATGAGGATGGTACCCAGCACGGTCAGGCCGAAAAGCGTCCCGTCAAACACGCCTCTGATGGACCAGGCCATGGCATTTCCCAGCAGCACAGACCCTAATGAAGTGGTAATCAAATGAACCCGGGTGGCTTCTTTCCAGGATTTGCAGATTTTGCCGAATTTAAATAACATTTTGTTAAAATAGCCCCGGTCGTTTTCCTTGAATTCCAAAATATTTTCGTCCGTACGGTTGTCAAACTGGATTCGCCGGATTTCAACCGGTTTAATGCAATAGACAGAAGTTTTCCGGCTGAAAAAATAACTTTTAAAGCGCCGGAACCGGCGGGTAAATTTTTTGGCGTATTCAAAATTGGTCTTCTTGTCGGTGACCTTTTCCATGACACCGCGGTACTCGATTCCTTTGGATTTGGCGCTGGATGCCGAATCAAAAACCAGTTTCACCTCCGGGTTAAACTCCACCTGCTGAGCCATTTGTGAATTTTCATGCAATACCACATAAATATCAAAGCCATTGTTCAGGTATTGGAGTTGTGATGAGGATACATTGGATGCATATCCGGTGGATAAAAATAAATATTTTTGGGTATCAATATCTTTGCGAATGTTTTTATATAATTGTAATGACATACTAATTCCTTTTCTTTCAAAATTTCATAAGTTCCGGTTTATTCCATTGTGAGAAAAATTCATGGATAGATTTAATCAGATTTTCTTTTCCAAACATTGTTTCGTATTCCGTATAAATCGATTTTTTGATCATACCTCCATATCTTTTTGTATCAATTCTGTTGTCTAAAAATATTACCACGCCATAATCAGTCGATGTGCGGATCAGGCGGCCTATACCCTGGCGCAACTTCAGAATGGCTTCGGGCAGATAATACTCCATAAAAGCATTTCTGTTTTGGTTTTGTAATTCTTCATTATTGGCTTCAATAATGGGTTCGGAAGGTACTGCAAAGGGAATTTTTTCAATGATCAAAATTTGCAGGGCGTCACCGCGGACGTCCACACCTTCCCAAAAGCTGTCAGTGCCGAATAAGACAGATTTTTTTTCAGCTTTGAATTGTTCCAGCAATGCCGATCTGGCGGTGCCCATTCCCTGGGCCAGCAGTTTGATTCCCATTTTTTGGAAGTCAGAATAGACATTGTTGTAGACCTTTTTGAGCGAAGTATAAGAGGTAAATAAAAACATTATTCCTTTCTCAGCTTCGCGGGCTAATGACAAAATAAGTTCAGAATTGGAGAGATAACTATTGTAGCCCCCTTGTTCCGGCGTATAGACCAGCAATTTCATCTGCTTGTCATAATCATAGGGCGAACCGACAGAAACCGTTGCCACATCGCTTCTGTCAAAATATTTGACCCCAATTCTGTTCTTAAAATAATCAAAAGAGTTAAAAATTTTCAGTGTTGCCGATGTCAGTATAATGGAATTCAGTTTTTCATAAATGGAATTATAGAGCTTTTCGCTGATATTCAGCGGCGTACAGGATAATTCCACGGATTTTTCACTTCCCTTTTTGTCCATTTCATACCAGAAGATCATGTCCGGGTCATTGGACTCAGAGAGAATTTCCAGGGCCACTTTGAATTCTACCAGATCGGCTTGTTTGTTGATCAGTTCTGTGCGGGTTTTATCAAAAATTTCCGGCTGGTCCTTGACAATTGTATCCATCTTTTCAGATAAAATCGTCACTTCCTTTTTCAGTTTGTCCAGCGCTTCAATAAATTCCGCGGAAATATCTTCCATTTTCGGAAATTCATTGAAAAAATCCTTGTACCGTCGCTTGATACCGTAGGCTTTTTCTTTTTCAGGAATGCTTTTAAATTTTTCCCGGGCGATCTGTGCAAAGAACCGCTCCGAGATTTCCCGGGCTTCTTCTATCAGGCCGGCCATGCTATCCAGCAAAGTTCGAATGTTGTGCTCCTGCTTCATGCGGGTGGCCACAGATTCGACATCTTTCAGCAGTCCAATACCGGCGCTACCCGGCTTTACCAGGTCATTTAAGAGATAGGAAATTTTATTGTAATTGACCGAAGTGGCAAAATAGGTGTAAGCATTCTTTTCAATATTATGGGCTTCATCAATAATCAGATCAGTGTACCCGGGAATGATGGAATTTTCCGAAGCAGCGTCAGCAAAGAGCAATGAATGGTTGACAATCACCATATCAGCCACTGCAGCGTGGCGGCGGATCTTTCCGAGAAAGCAACCTTCTTCTTTTTTGCACTGATCAGTTGTGCAGTAGCCCGGCTCAGAACAGATTTCTTTCCAGAGCCACCAATTCCTCTTGACATTAAAACCGGAGTTTTCTGCAATATCACCGGTTTTCGTGTGTTTCAGCCAAATTACTATCGGGATCATCGCCGCGCGCATATCGGCTTTGACGCGCCCTTTCAGCTCCGCCAGCAATGTTTTCCAGCGGGTCAGACAGATATAATTGCTCCGTCCCTTCAAGAGCGTGGCTTTGAAGCCTAATTTCAGTTTTTTCTGAATAAAGGGGATCTCTTTGTAAAAGATCTGTTCCTGCAGGTTCTTGGTATTTGTGGCAACAACAATCCGAACCTTCTCCTCCTCGGAGCGCGGCTTTTTCAGCTGAAGTACCGCCGGAACCAAATAGGCCAGGGATTTTCCCACGCCGGTGCCGGCTTCGATCATGGAAAGTTTTCCCTTTTCAATGGTGCGGTAGACAATCTCAGCCATTTTAGTCTGCTGAGGCCGGGGCTCGTAATTTTCCAGCACTTCGGATATTTTACTGGCAGCGGAGAAATACGCCGGTCCAATGTCATCTTCACCAATTTCCGGCAAAAAATCGTCGCTGTTTTTCCCGGCAATATTGGATTGGGATTTCCAATCAATTTTTGGCTTCTTTTTGGTGAGTAAGGTCTTGTCCCGTTTGGCGCGTTCCAGCAGATTTTTGTAGAGTTCCTTGTTGGGTGAACGGACATGTTTCAGTATTCTGAGAATGGTATTAAAGGTTTCCGCGTCATACAGCATGGCCTCATCAACCAGTTTCAGAAATATTCTCCCGGTATTAAAGGTATCCGCTTCCGCCCGGTGCGATCCGTCAGAAGAATAGCCGCAATATTCAGCAACGGTTCCCAATTTGTGATTGGGCAAATAGAAATAAAATGCCCGCGCCAACATTAAGGTGTCATAAAGCGTGTTGGTGAGCCGGTCATTTTCACCACAGCGCCGCAGTTCCGTCTTTAAAAAACTCATATCAAAGGCCAGATTGTGACCGACAATTGGCAGATTGCCGATAAAGGCCATCAGGTCAGGGGCATAATCGGAGAATTTCTTTTCTTTGGTAAGCATTTGATTGGTAATGCCGGTAAGGTTCTCGATTTCAGGAGATATTTTCCGGCCGGGATTACAAAGAAAGGTCAGGGATTCTTTCTTTTTGCCCGCTTCAAAAAGAATAGCGGAAAATTCTATGATCCGGTCAACCCCGGGATTAAGTCCCGTGGTTTCCACATCAAAGGCGATAAATCTTGATATCTGTAATTCTTCTAAATATTCAACCATAACTGTTTAAAATCCGGCAAAAGCACGGGCGACATCGATCAGCAATTTGGGTTTATTCCAAAGTAGTTTACCGAATATTTCCCTGATTGTCAGTGAATCCGGATCCCTGTCCTGAAACTTCTCCGCTAATTTATCGTATTCTTCATCCTTTATTTTGTATATAACATTTTTCATGTTGTAGTAGAATTTATGAAATCGTCCCGAATCTTTCTGCCAGTCCTTTTCATAATCCTTTAAAAATTTTGCGCTGAAATCATTTTTCTCCACCGCTTTAGCCGCCACGATCCCAGCTCTTGTACCAGTACTTAAGGCCGGCGCGATTCCTTCGCCTGTAGTGGGATTGGCCACCCGCGCGGCATCACCCACCACCATCAGCCCATCCGCCACAAAAGTATCCAGAGTCATGGCAATGGGAACGCCTCCGCTGATATAATTGATAATGGAGGCTTCGGGAAAATGCATGGCTAAAAATTTCTCCAGGTTATTTCTGATATTGACATCCCGGTTATGAGCGCCGCTGATGCCAATCCCGATATTGGCCTTTCCTCTCCCTTTTGGAAATAACCAGATATATCCGCCGGGCGCTAGCTCTGAACTAACCCAAAAATCGATGCGGTTTTCATTCATCTCAATATTACTGACATAAGCCTGGACACAGGAATCAATATCAATCGGATCCAGTCGTGTATTCAACCCGAAATATTCCGCGATACGGGATTCTACACCGTCTGCGGCAATCACCAGTTTGCACTTTACCCGGTATTCTTTGCCATAATGATTGACATGGACGACGGAGCTGTCCGAAGATTTTTCAACGCCGGAAACATAAGCACCTGAAAAAATTGATACGCCGGCCTGTGTCGCCCAATCAGCCAAATCCGCGTCAAAGATTCTGCGGTTCAACACATAGCCTGTTTGTTTCAGATTCAGATCAACTTTTGTCAACGACGGCGATATGAAGCGAAATTGATTGATTTCACTGGCTATCCAGGATTCTTTGATCTTTTCTTTGCCAATATATTTTTCAAGTAATTTCCTGGCGATGCCCTCAGCGCACCTGACCGGTGATCCGATTTCATTATTGCGATGGAAAAGAGCAACTGTTGCACCTTTTTCGGCTGCTTTTCGGGCTGCTGTGGTGCCGGCGGGACCGCCTCCAACGACGACAACATCATATTCCTGTTTAATCATCGTCACTCATCTCCAATGCTTCTAAAGGACATACATCAATGCATTTCCCACACTTTATGCAGATGGAATTGTCAATTTTCAGCGTAAAGTGAATAATTTCCATGCACGATTGCGGGCATACCGCAAGGCAGGCCCCACAGAGATCACATATTTGCCTATTGATCTTGACCATTTTCATTATCTTCTTCATGGACTGATAAAGTTGGATATTCCAAATTGAACCGGTTCATATAATAGAAACGAGAGAGATAGTAATTTATGCCCAGGGCAATGATAAAATAAGGATATTCAACCACCAGAAAAATTGCCAGAAAAAGGATGGAATAGCGAATGGTCCGCAAAACCCATATTTTAGTTGGACGAAATGCAGTGATCACATACAAAGGGGAAGATAGCAAGATCGCATGAGTAATCACAGGGTCACTCTCCTTCATCCCTAAAACAAAACCAATGATCACCAGAACCAGCGTAATAATAACGGTTTTTTGAACCCCCAGCCAAAGCGCGATGGTATTTTTGGTTTGTTTTTCGTCACCTGCCATATCCGGCACTGTTGTTAATATGGAAACAGCACCCCAGGCACAGAGATAGGGTAAAAATTTGTAGAGAGAAGGGATAACAATTTCGCCATTCATCTGCCAACCCACCAGGAATAATATGACACCCGCCATCAGATTTGTCAGAACACCCATGATGGGTTTGTCCTTCCAGCGGAAAGGCGGATAATTATAGAGATATCCCCATAACAATTCCAAAATCATCATCAGAATAAAAATTTTAAAATCAATAAACAGGAAAATAAGTAACGGCACAATGGCTAAGATGAGACCATACTTTTTTGCAAATTCAGGCTTTACGTGGTCCTCAGAGATTAAAAAGCATTTCTTATTTTCCTTATCACTCTCCACATCCTGCAATTGATTAAAAATAAAGAGGGCGCCACTGGCCAGGGTAATTAAAGTAAAAATAAATAAGGCGCTGAAATCCAGGCTGGTCTTGAACCAGGTGCTTTGTCCCGTATAAAAAAGGTGACTTGCTTCATAACCGGCCAGGGTGATTATCCAGACTGCAAAGAATAACGAAGGCCGTAAAACGTAGATATAGTCCAACGGTTTCAATACTTTTTCAGGAATTTTTATCATGCAATTTCTCCGGTTGTTTTTATTTTTTCAATATATTCGTTAGTAAAACAGGCGGTACAATATTTTTCTTTATCCAGTTCCACCGAATCGATCATCCCTTCCACACTTAGGTATTTAATGCTGTCAACACCCAAATGATCGCGTATTTCCGCCAGGTTTTTCCGGTTGGCAATCAACTCTTCCGGCGACGGAAAATCCATGCCATAATAGCAGGGATACTTAACCGGCGGTGAACCAATCCGAATATGGATCTCACTGGGTTCCGCTTTCTTGATCAGTTTGACCAGTTTCTTCAGGGTCGTACCGCGGACGATTGAATCATCGACAATAACAATTTTTTTACCACGGATCACCCCGTCAATGGTATTAAACTTAAGTTTGACGGAAAAATCACGCATGGATTGTGAGGGATGAATAAAGGAACGGCCAATATAATGATTGCGAATCAGGCCGATCTCGTAGCGGGCTTCCGACCGTTGTGAATATCCAATGGCGGTTGTATTGCTGGAATCGGGCACGGAAAATACAATATCCGCGTCAGTGACCGGGCTTTCCTGAGCCAGGGTTTTTCCAAATTTACGCCGGGCTTTATCTACCGGACATCCGTAAATTTTGCTGTCAGGACGGGAAAAATAGACATATTCAAAAATGCAATGATGCTTTTCCTCTTTGGCTATGGTATAGGTTCGCACGTCACCATTATCCAGCACCAGCATCTCTCCCGGTTTGACATCTCTTTCGTAATGAGCGCCGATCAGGTCCATAGAGCAGGTTTCCGACGAAAAGATATACCCGTCATCCAATTTTCCCATAGACAAAGGACGGATCCCGTAGCGATCACGGGCAACGATCATCTTGTCATTGTACATCATAATAATTGAATAGGCGCCGCGCACCCGCTTCAGCGCTTCAATCGCTTTTTCCTCAAAATTATTGCCTTTGGCATGGGCAAATAAATGGATAAAATACTCAGTATCAGAGGTGGTTTGCAGGATTGTCCCTTTATCTTCCAGTTCTTTTTTTATTTCCTCCAGGTTCACCAGATTTCCATTGTGAACAATACTGATTGACGCATCCTGGTAATTAAAGACAAGGGGCTGAATATTTCGACGTGATTTATCCCCGTGTGTGGAGTAGCGATTATGTCCGAGAGCCATTTTTCCCTTCAGGGATTCCAGTCTGGTTTTATCAGCAAAAACATCGGAAACCAGGCCTTTGCCCTTTTCCAGGTGATTGTAATTACCGTCATAGGATACAATGCCGCATGCTTCCTGTCCGCGATGCTGAAGGGCATAAAGACTAAGATAAGCCAAAGTAGCCGCTTCCTCATGATTATATATTCCGACAATTCCGCACATATTTTTGTTATTTCCTTAATTTTATATGATTTGTATAAATCCAACCACGATTTTTTCGTTCCACTTCCAGGCGGTAGATGCCAGGAGAAACTTCCTTTGTCAGGCGATTGGTTTCTTCCACATGGCAAACCTTGCCATTACGAATGATCTTGATAAATCCTGTCATTGGCAATTCCGCCCGCAGAAGCGCTTTTTCACCATTAATTTCAGCACCCATTTCATAGCGTTCCCCCTCTTTTTCAAACCAAAATCGAAATCCCGCCGCATCGCCGCGTTTAATATTGGCAATATAGCAGCGGCCGGTTTGAATGGTGTCAAAAATGATTTGATTGTTTTCCTCCAATGAGTTGTCCGGTGTTATTTCCCGGTCAGTCAGCAGATAGGTGCGTATTGATTTAAACATGATTTTGTAATGGAAAATCGCTTTGGTGAATATACCAAAAACTCTGACTTTGGTTGAATGTACATCTACAGACCCGACAGCCGAAACCTTGCGTTTCAGATTGACCGAGTCCCACCATCGTAACAAATTCTTTTTCGGGAAAGTAGCAAAACTGCGGGGCCGCATGGCATTCCAGTATTTATTCCGTAAGGTTGTTTCCTCCATCCAGTGGGACATCATGTTCCAGAGTTCAATTACTTTGATCTCCGGATAATCCAGTGTTGTCCAGGAGATCGGCGGAAACCCCGGGAGAGAATTTTTGGCATCCCGCTCTTCAAAAGGATGAGCTGCAATTCCCAGCCCTCCCCTGCTTTCCACTTCTTTGATGTATTGCTGATGCTCCAGCGTATTGGGTAAGACTTCATTGATTCCGAAAGCCAGGTAGTGATGCTGATCTTCAGGGTCCTGAATTTCATATCCGATATTTAAATAAAGACCACCATGCCAGCCCTCATAGCCTTCATGTTTTCCGCGCAATGTCATGTGGTCGGACATCATCAGAAAATCCAATCCGCATTCCCGGGCGTAGTCAATGATCTCAGGATAGTTGCCACTTCCGTCGGAGTAAATAGAATGGCCGTGAATACAGCCTGTATATTCAAATAGTTTTTTCATTTAATATTATTCACAATGATATGACCGGCGACGACACCGGAAATATCAATTATTATGTCCTTGATACTGAAATACCTGTTTTTTCCCGAATAATCCAGTATTTCTTTCCCAAGGCCAAAGCTGATGGATAATACATAACTGTTCCGAATATTTGCCTGATGGGAATAATCCATATATTTGGCCTGATAATAGTAATCCGTTATAAAAAGAAACATCGATGAACTGAAATGTTTTAGTTTATCATAGCCCAGCCAGCGGTCATCTTCACTCCAGCAGTTTTGCTTAAAGGACTTTAAACAATCAGTCTCAGCCCTTGGGGAATTTTGTCCGGCATACA
Organism: uncultured bacterium; assembly: GCA_964498725.1. Classification (GTDB taxonomy): domain Bacteria; phylum Fidelibacterota; class UBA2242; order UBA2242; family JAFGTP01; genus JAFGTP01. The sequence goes on from CAZCHS010000010.1 coordinate 9,507, forward strand.
ATCCGGAAATGAGAAAAAGCACAAGAATTAATTTATATTTCAATTGTGTCATTTTTTTGATCCGTAATTAGTATAATCAAAAATTTAAACCATAATTTACATATCTTAAAGGTAAAAACCATATTTAATAGGTATTGTGGTTTAGAAAATTCCAATTGAGGACAAAAATACCAACAGGATCACAACCGGAACGATATATCGTAACAGAAAAAACCAGGCATTTACCACTACCATCGGTATATTGGAGCCCTCTTGTAAATTTTTCTTGACCTCGTCTTTTTTCCAGAACCAGCCGACAAAGAGGGAAATCAACATTCCTCCCAGGGGTAAAAAGATATTGGAAGCCAGATAATCCATCAGGCTGAAAAAATCCTTCCCATAACAGGTTACATCGCACATGATACCAAAGGACAGCGCGCAGGGAATTCCTAATAAAAAGACGACAAAAGCCAGCAAAATTGTGGCTTTTTTACGGGGAATATCGAATTCGTCCACAGCATAAGCTGTAATTACTTCCAGTAAAGAAATCGTTGAAGTCAGCGCCGCCACAGATAAAAGAATAAAAAAGATGATCCGGAAGACATACCCCCCCGGGATGGAATTAAACAGCACCGGCAATACATTGAAGATCAATGCCGGTCCCTGCTCCGGCGCCATATTCATGGCAAAGAGGGCCGGAAAAATCATAAATCCCGCCAGTATAGCGATCAATGTATCCAGGGTCACGATATTCACCGAACAATCGGCAATATCGTCTTTTTTTGACATATAACTTCCATAAGTGAGTAACGCCCCCATGCCTAAACTCAAAGAGAAAAAGGCTTGTCCCAGAGCCAGCAGAACAGTCTGACCGGTGACCGCGGAAAAATCAATCTTAATGAGGTATTTTATACCTTTGGATGCTCCCGGCAGTGTAATTCCGCGGATTACCAGCACAATAATAGAAAGCAAGAGTAAGGGCATTAAAAACTTACTGGCTTTTTCAATTCCCTTACGGACTCCTGACATAATAATTACCACGGAAAAAATCATAAATCCGGCATGAAAAGAGAGTGTCCATTTCGGATCGGCAGAAAGCCTGCTGAACAGCTGGCCGGCTTTAGCGGGATTATCCAGGTCAGCAAAACTATTTTTGACAGACTCTACAATGTAGCCCAAACTCCAGCCGGCAATAACATTGTAATAGGACAGAATAATGAATCCTGTTATGACACCAAGAAAACCGACCCCGATCCAAAAGGGATTTCCTTTGCCCAGAACACGAAAACTGCCTACCGGATTCTTGCCCGCTGTCCGTCCGATCAGTATTTCTGCCACAACAGCCGGTATTCCAATAATTAAAACACCAATCAGATAAAGTAAAATGAAAGCAGCGCCACCATTTTCACCCACCAAGTAAGGAAATTTCCAAATATTACCAAGTCCCACCGCGCTGCCGGCAGCCGCCAGAATAAATCCGAGTTTCGATCCCCATTGTTCCCGTTGTTTAATCATTTTTTAATCCCCTTTATCGGTATTGAAAATTGTATCCCTCTGCTCTTTATGCCTGTATTATTAATAAATTCCAAATCACCCTCCGGAAAATCGGAAAGATGCGCGTCCACATAAGCATCGAGCATTGTCATGATATAAATACCAACCGACCACCAAATTCGCTTATTGCGCTTTTCTTTGGGGCGCCAGTAATTCATACCAATATCCTGCCCGGTACTGTCAATGACCGCCTGGTTCTTTTCCTGTCGGTTCATACCCAGCCACTTTTCCCGGCCTACCTTATCCCTGGTATCTTCGACATATTGCGCCAGATTATTAAAATGCCAGGCCCGCTGAATATGATAGGCTTCGGCAGTGAAATAGATCAGCCCCTTCAAAGGTTTGCGAACATAAAGATGCCCCAGACCCGGGGTAATCGCAGAAAAAACCAATGCTTTTTTTGGAGAAAAAGCGCCACTGGAATCAGGCGCAAACAGTGTCCTTATTCCGGTGGTTTCCGGCTCAGACAGGCCCGAATGGTCATTTGATGCCGCGGCCGTCGCTAGCGTTGTATCCTGCACCTGGCCCAGCAAACCGGTCATCATCAGAAGAAATATTAATATGTGACGCACTTCTATCATGTCCTTAAAATCCTGACCGCCTTTTCCACAATACTGAGTTCGATGGTGTTATTTTCGGGATAATACATTTCCCCGTCATAATGAACCGGCATCAAATCCTCACTGAAAATTTGTATTTTTTTGCACTTGCGAATCGTCACTTCATCAAGGTCATTTATACTACCGTTTTTCAACCGTTTTAAATTCCGGATAATCTTTATTTTACCAATATCATTGACCACACAAATATCCAGTAATTGATCATCTATTTCTGCATAGGGATTCAGATTTAAGCCGCCACCACAGTATTTGCCATTACCAATTGCAGCCAGAAAGACGGAATCAGCCGGAATTTTTTTGCCATCAATAGCAATCGTCATATTCATTGTTTTCCACATCATCAAACTTTCCAAAAGTGTATAATAATAGGAAAAAGGGCCTTTTAGCCATTTGCGTTTTTGATTGCGCATATTAACATATCCGTCAAATCCAATGCCCACACCATTCATAAAATAATTATTATCAATTTTCCCCACATCGATCACCATGGTATGAAAATCAAGGATAGTATCAAGGGTTTGCTGTATATTTTCACTGAAACTAATACTACGGGCGAAATCATTGCCACGGCCTTCCGGAATGATCCCCATAACAGTACCGGTTCCGATAACACCCCGAAGCACTTCGTTGACTGTGCCATCGCCGCCCATTGCCAGGACAGCATCATAATCACGGGCATGTTGTTGGGTTAATTTGATCGCATGTTCATGATATTCAGTAAAATATAAATCAAAAATTCCCTTGTCCTGAGTCTCAATTATCCTTTTCAGCTCCGGTATTTTCCGGGCTGTTTTTCCTTTTCCTGCGATTGGGTTTATGATAATACAGAAGCGTTTTTTCAAGCACAACTCCGGGCGGACTGCTTAGTCAATATCCCATATCTGCAGATTGGTTTCATCATCAAATCGTCGATGAAGATCAATCTCAATCGGTTGCACAAATAATTCCAGTGTGCCGGTTATTTCACATCGTTGCAAATGCCCGCCATATCCCTTGAAGGCCTGATCAGATAACGAAACATGAAAATGGGGATAGGCTTTTCCTTCTTTCAGGGCAATATTTCCCAGCAATGACAATATTTCGAAATCACCGATCAGTTCCTTTTCAACATAATCTTTTTCATCCGGCAAATAGCAGGATAATTTGGGATTCTGAACAGCGCCGATTCCTTTGACATCAGCACTCTTGATATCATTTCTTTCAGCGAATTCGATCAACTTGTCCGGAAAGAATTCACCCTTGTCTATTCTCACTAAATAATTTTGTCCGGATTTTTTATATTTCATAATATCCTCTTCTACCAATTTTTTAAATAGTGTTCTATTTCCATTTTATCATGGCATATACCCAGTATTTCGATATAGTCATAAATCACCTTAAGCCAATGAACCGCTTCATCTGTCCATACTATTTTGTCCATGACTCAATTTGGGCTCTT
>CAZCHS010000010.1:13197-55808 GCA_964498725.1 uncultured bacterium
CTCTTTTATTTCTTATATCGACAATTTATCTCTTTATTAGCCTTCACTTCATCGAGGCGGCGAACCGGTGTATTTACCGGCGCATCATGCAGAAGTTGCGGATTTTCCCGGGCTTCCTGATCGATCTTCTTCATAATATCAATAAATCTGTCAAGTGTTTCTTTACTCTCAGACTCTGTTGGTTCGATCATCATGGCTTCATGCACGATCAAGGGAAAATATACAGTCGGCGCATGGACACCGTAATCCAACAACCGCTTGGCAATATCCAGGGTTTTTACACCATATTCTTTTTTGTGCTTTTCACCGCTGGCCACGAACTCATGCATATTCTGATTTTTAAAAGGCACCTCGTAGATATCTTTGAGCGCATTTTTAAGATAATTCGCATTGAGAATAGCGTTCCGGCTGATACTTGATAAACCATCCAGACCCAGGGAGCGAATATATACATAGGCCCGCACGATCACACTGAAATTACCGGCTGTTCCCAGAATTCTTCCCACAGAATCTGGATAGTCAGAATTCATGTGATATTTTTCATCTCTTTTCACAACTCTGGGCACGGGTAAATATTTCGCCAGTTTTTCCACAACAGCAACAGGGCCGCTACCCGGGCCGCCACCGCCATGAGGTGTGGAAAAGGTTTTATGCAAATTCAAATGGGAAATATCAAAGCCCATATCTCCCTGGCGGGCGATCCCTAACAACGCATTCATATTAGCGCCATCCATATACATCAAACCATCATGGTCATGCACAATTTCACAGATCTTGTCGACTTCATTCTCAAATATTCCCAAAGTATTGGGATTGGTCAGCATCATGCCCGCCACGTCATCATTCATTTTCTCTTTCAGATCTTCAGTATCAACAGTTCCTTGCGGTGTTGATTTCACTGCAAGGGCTTTGAACCCACAGGCAGCCACTGAGGAAGGATTGGTTCCATGAGCAGAATCGGGCACGAGGATATATTTTCTGTTTTCCCCTTTGGCTTCATGATATTTTTTCATGATAGCAACGCCGACAAACTCTCCATGAGAACCGGCGGCCGGTTGCAAAGTCACCGCGCTCATACCGGTTAATTCCGCCAGATACTGTTCCAGTTCATAGATGATCTGCAAGGCGCCTTGCACACTGTCGCAATCCTGGTTTGGATTGATTTCAGTTAATCCCGGCAGCCCGGCCAGTTTATCATTTATTTTCGGATTATATTTCATGGTACAGGAGCCGAGGGGATAAAAATCTTTGTCCACATGGTGATTCAGGGTTGACAGGTTAATGAAATGGCGAACTACTTCCGGTTCCGATACTTCCGGTAACTCCGCATCCTTTTCCCGCAGCAGATTGGCAGGCAATATTTCTGACGGCCCTTTCAGTCCATCAACTTCAGGCAAAGAGTAACCGATTTTACCCTTACTTGAATGTTCAAATATTAATTTTTCCATGCTCCCTCCTTTTTTGAGTTGTCAGGTTTTAACTTATTGCACCTTTTCCTCAATTATTTCTTTGAATTTATCAAAAGCCTGTGGCATTTTTGTGATATCTTTCCCTCCGGCTGTGGCCATGTGCGGACGTCCGCCGCCACCGCCGCCAAGGACTTTTCCCATCTCTCTTACAATATCGCCGGCTTTTAATTTATATTGGCTAATAACGTCGTCTGTAACCATCACCGCTAATAAAGGCTTACCATTAACAACCGAAGCCAGCGCGCCGACACCGGTTTGCAATTTATTGCGAACAATGTCACCCACATTTTTTAATTCTTTCATATCCACATTTTCCAGTTGGTGGGTAAATATTTTTACATTGCCGATTGTATCCGCTTTTCCGATCAATTCATCCAGTTCATATTTCCAGTTTTTCTGCTGCAGTTCCTGCACTTGTTTTTGAAGGATTTTCAATTCTTCCTGCTGACTTTGTAATTTTTCCAGCATTTTATCCTTTGGTACAGAAACAATTGATTCCACCGCTCTCAGCATTTTCTCATTTTCCAGGGTAAAAGCTAATGCCCGTTCTCCGGTCACTGCTTCAATACGGCGGACACCGGAAGCCACGGAAGACTCCGAGATAATTTTGAATAAACCGATATCACCGGTGGCATTGACATGTTTGCCCCCGCATAGTTCCATGGAATAATCAGCAACTTTTACCACCCGGACTTCATCACCGTATTTTTCGCCAAAAAGCGCTGTTGCGCCGGCTTTTTTCGCCTCATCAAAGGACATAACCTCTTTTGTCAGCGCATAATTTTGACGGACAATACGATTGACTAACTGCTCAATTTGGTCCAATTCCTGACGGGTGACCCTTTCATAATGATTAAAATCAAAGCGCAGGTGCTGATCATTGACCAGTGAACCGGCCTGGTTGACATGATCGCCAACTACTTCTTTCAAGGCCTTATGCATCAGATGAGTGGCAGTATGATTAGCGCGAATTTTACCGGATTTATTTTCATCTACCACCATTGAGATTTTTGATTGGGGATCAAACTCACCCTCAATAACCTCACCAATATGGACGGACGTGTCAGCTGCTTTTTGGGTATCGTCAACACGAATTTTAAAACTGTCGCCCATGATCATTCCTGTATCGCCAACCTCACCACCGGATTCAGCATAGAAAACAGTTTGGTCAAAAACAATATTGATTTGATTGTCAGCAAAGAAATATTTGCGCACTGTCGCCTCACACTGATGATTTGTATAACCGAGAAATTTCGAATCATCACCCTCACTAACAATAATCCATTTATTGGAAATATCGCTCATATCCGTGGCAAAGGAGCGGCTGGCGCGGGCCTGCTCTTTTTGTTTTTGCATTTCTTTTTCAAAATTGTCGGTGTCAACTTTCAGGCCCTTTTCTTCGGCAATCAAAACAGTCAGGTCCAAAGGAAATCCATAGGTGTCATAGAGCAAAAACGCATCTTCTCCTGAAATTTGTTTATTGATTCTTGTGTCATCCTTGCTACAGATCTTTTCAAAAACAGCCAGGCCGCGTTCCAGGGTTTCGCCGAAAGATTCTTCTTCCGACAGAATGACTTTCTGAACATGCTCCCGACGCTCCTTAATTTCCGGAAATATATCACTGTAAATATCAATTACAGCGTCAATCAATTTATACATAAAAGGGTTATGCAGGTCCAGCATTTTCCCAAATCTCGCAGCGCGCCTCAATAATCGCCGTATTACATAACCGCGACCTTCATTGCCGGGCAATCCTCCATCGGCTATGGAAAAGGCAATCATTTTGATATGGTCGGCGATGACCCGGTGTGGTGTGCCGGTTTCTTCACTATATTTTTTTCCGGATAATTTTTCAATCACTTTGATAATCGGTTGGAAAAGATCGGTATCATAATTGGAAAACTTATTCTGCATCACCGCCACAATCCGCTCCAGCCCGGCGCCGGTATCCACATGTTTTTTAGGCAAGGGGTGTAATTTACCGGAATTATCGCGATTATACTGGATAAACACCAGGTTCCAGAGTTCGATGCAATCAGGGTGATCAGCATTCACCAGCTCAGCGCTTTGATTGGAGAGATCGTCTCCTTTGTAGTAATGAATTTCCGAGCAGGGGCCGCAGGGGCCGGTATCACCCATTTCCCAAAAATTATCCTTATCGCCATAACGCAGAATACGATTTTCATCGATATCTGTGACTTCTTTCCATAATTTCGCCGCTTCGTCATCATCTTTGTAGACCGTTGCCCAGAGACGCTCTTTTTCCAGTCCCCAGACTTCAGTAAAGAGTTTCCAACTGTATTCAATCGCTTCTTTTTTGTAATAATCACCAAAAGACCAGTTGCCCAGCATTTCAAAAAAGGTGTGGTGGTAGGTGTCACGCCCCACCTCTTCCAGATCATTATGTTTGCCGCTGACGCGAATACATTTCTGGGAATCGGCAACCCGTGGATATTCCGGTTCTTCCTGATTGAGAAAGATCGGTTTGAACTGGTTCATGCCGGCGTTAATAAATAAAAGTGTCGGGTCATCCTTTGGAATCACCGGCGCGCTCGGCACAATTTTATGACCATTGTCCTTAAAAAAATCTATAAATTCCTGTCTGATTTGCTTTGCTGATTTCATTCGGTTCCTAATTGTTTAATATTTGTAATTCCGATAGCTCGCGACCACGGAGAGTTGACTTTGTTTACGTGTGGAAAGTTATTATCAATATTGATGTTAATCAAGAGATTTTTTGAAGGGAGGGAAGGATGAAAAAAAATATTAATTCAATGAGTAATTTCAAAATTCATGAATAATTCAGGTTAATTTAAAATTCAACTTTTTCAAACCAATCTATAACTGTCAAATTTTTAATTCGCTTAAAATGTCTTGTATTATGAGTAATCAATTTCATGTCATTTGATATCGCAATACCTGCAATCAATAAATCTATATCATCAATAGGTTTTCCTGTTTTTCTTAATTCTGAATAAATATCAGCGGATATTTCTACTGATTTTTTACTTAGCGGAATGATTTTGTTATAATTTGAAAAATCAAGAAAGGAATTTATTAATTTTTTAGAATCTTTATATTTAAGTCCACTGTATATTTCATAATAGGTAATGATGGAAAAATTTAATTGTTGAAACTTATCTAAATAAAAACCGAAGTTTTGGACAACCTTACTATCTCCCTTAAGAAAATAAGATAAAATATCGGTATCAATCAATGCTTTTTTCAAAGTCTTCCCTTCTATGCTGATAGGAATTTCTTCTTTCCCTGACACCCAAAAAAAAGTTGGAAAGATCTTTTTCTGTCATTTCACTCCAGACACCGGCATATTTCATTATAGACTCTTTGTTAACATTTCTTTCTTTTTCGAATCCGATACGGAAAAAATGAATTAAATCGAATACTTCATCCAATTTAACTTCAGGTAATTGATTTATTTCATCTATTATTTTATTCTTTGTTACTGTCATATATTTCTCCGGTTTATTACTTAAACCTATTATCAAAAACCACTTAAATCAAGTGATTTTTTACTCAGGCATGGCTGCACTGAAAGCAACGGTTGTGATAGCTTTGTTATTCCTCCTGATCTCTTCTGCAACGGAATTTATAGTCGTGCCGGTGGTGTAAACATCATCGATAATGATGACCGTTTTATTATCTGTTTTACCTACGGCCGCAAAAGCATCTTTCATGTTTTCAATGCGCTCTTTCCGGTTCATTTTAGTCTGCGTGGCGGTATTTTTGACCCGTGTTACCAAATTTGTATTCACGTCAATGCCGGTAACCTCCGATATCCCATTGGCTATCAGCTCTGCCTGGTTGTACCCTCTCTCCCGTTTTTTGACCGGATGGAGCGGCACAGGAACCAAAACAGAATTTTCCAAATCCGCCAAACTGTTTTCTTTTAGATAATTGCCCATAAAACAGCCGATCTGCATTCCGATTGACCGGCAATTGGAATATTTCAGAAGATGCACAATTTTTTGAAATGTTTCATCAAAAAGCCACAGACTGTCCAACTGATCAATATATTCGCCCTTATGCTTTTTGGATAAAATGTGATCCGGTAGCAGTGCTATTTCTAACCAGCATTTTGTACAAATTACCTTTTCATCATCAGTCAGTTTTTCATTACAGTTAAAACACAAAGGGGGAAACAGAAGTTCTATTCCCCCTTTAATTACATCGGCAAAATATTGTTTTACTGATCTGAGCAAAACCAGCCTTTGCTTACTTCAGCATCCTCTGCCAATCATGATTTTGCAATTCATTTCTGGCGGTACTGTGAACCAGTTCCATATCACCAAATCCGGTTTTATCAAGAAATATAAACTGGACGCCGCCTTCAAGTTCGTTATAATACCACACTTCGTAAGGTTTAGTATTAATAGCGCTGGGATGACGTTCGATTTCACTGGGTTCACCATATTTGATCAGTACGCGGCCACGATCACTCTTCCAGCCCTTACGAAATCCACTCTGGTAGGTTTGCTCAGCTGTCCTTAATCGCCGGTAAAACAAAATTTTCGCTTCATTGGCTTCGGTTTCTGGATTGGGGTCACGGGATTTCCAGAAATTCTGAATTAAGGTTCGTTTACCGGTAAGATCGGACTTTTTATACTGTTTTTTCTCAAGATTAGACGCCAGATATGTCATGGGCCCCCATATTTCATCCAGTTCTTCTTCAGATAATTCATCTATACCAGAAACAAAATCCTCATCAGATGTCAAATAATCACCTTCTTTTTGCTGAATAATGTAAAATCGCTTTTGTGCGGAGACTGTTTCTTTGGTTTGAATATCAGCCACTTCTACTACCAGGACATATCCGCCGGTTCCAATATCACTAACGTCCAATCCCTGCTGGACAACTTCCACAGCTGAAGCTCCCGGTTTCGGTTTCAGGGATTCTTTCAGTGTTTTAACCAGATGCCCGTTGGTTCCGTAAATAGAATATTTAATTTCATAGGTGTTTTCACCACTTTCATCGTACTCCAGGTTATAAACTTCACTGAAAGGATAAATCTTAAATCTGCCATCAGTAAATACCATACTGGCATTGGGCAAAATATCATAACCGAAATATTTACTGAATTTATTTTTCTGTTCGGTTTTTCCCATCTGAATTCCCATTTGAATACCGCTGATCATGAGTTCATCACCGGCTGCATAATCAGGAATTGTGACCTCTCGTGTTTTGCTGAATTTTTCTTTTGTGTTAAGATCAAAGGCATAAGCTGTCAGTTTATAATCACCAGGAGCAGCCTGTAAAATAGAAATTTCCGGTATTTTCTGATTTCCAAGGTCGGCATCCCGGGAGAATTTTCTGTCCTTTATAGACCATTCATCGATTGCTACAATGGAATCATTTTTGATCAGGGCAACACGAAAAAATATATTGGATTCATAAACCCCCTGATCATTTTCTACAAATTCAAACAAATCCCTGGTTACATTCAAGTATACCTCAAGTACACCCACATCATCATTTCCCATGAAAGTAGCATAGTCCAAATCTATTTCAGCTCCCCATAAGGGAATGATAAAAACCAGGGCCAGCACCATTTTCAACATTAAATTTCTCTTCATATCCTTATCCTCCTTAATCTAAATTAACAGAAACAATTTGCGAAACGCCTTTTTCACCCATGGTTACTCCGAATAAAACATCAGCGACGCTCATTGTTACTTTATTATGTGTTACGATTATAAATTGTGTCTCATTTGCAAAGGTTTTTAGTAATTTCGTAAACCGCCGGGTATTGGCATCATCCAGCGGCGCATCCACTTCATCCAAAATACAAAAGGGGCTGGGTTTCACCTGGTAAATGCCAAACAACAGGGCAATTGCTGTCAGTGTTTTTTCACCAGCCGACAGCATTCGTAATGACAACATTTTTTTTCCGCCGGGACAGGCAAAAATCTCGATTTTTGAATCCAGAGGATCCCCGTCACCAATGAGATTAATATCAGTACTGCCGCCGGGAAAGAATATTTGGAATATATTTTTAAAATTCTCCTTGATTTTGGTGAAGGTCTCCAGAAATTTTTCCCGCGCAACCGTATCAATTTCTTTGATTACCCGGCGAACAGTTTCGGCTGCTTCTACAAGGTCATTTTTCTGATCCTTAAGAAAATTAAGCCGATCGGCTTCCTGTTCGTATTCATCTTTAACCGCCATATTAATGGTGCCGATATTTTCCAGTCTTTTTTTCAGCCGGTCTCTTTTCTGGATCGCAATTTCCACCACCGGTACCTCTTCCAATTCTTCAAAATCCACTTTCCGTTCATATTTTTCATAAAGAATCGATTCAACCTCTCGCTGACGGGACAATAGTTCACGATGCTCTAACTCCAGTTTATTAATGGTTTCTGTCAGAATTTCTTTTTGATGACGGATTTTATAAATTTCTTTGTTGGTCTCCTGAAGTTGTGTTTTGATTTCCTCATAGCGAACACGAATTTTTTCCACTGCCTCCCGGGCAATTTTTTCTTCACGAAAAGTATTTTCTACAGCAAGTTTCTTACGCTCGATGGATTGCTCCATCTCATTTTTCTTTAATTTTATTTCCTGTTTACTGCTGATCTTATTTTTCAGCCGCTTTTCCAGACTGACCAGGGAAGTTGACAGTGATGTCTTTTCATTGCGAATATTATCAAACCGATTACGAATCTTCACCAGTTCCACGCGAAAATTCTGTAGGTTTTGTATAAACCGATCGTGTTTAGTTTTTACCTCATCAACAGTAATTTTTTTGTCTTGAATCTTCGCTTCCAGTTCTTTTAATTGCTCACCGGAATTTCCGGCTTGGTCTAAGTCTGCCAATTTATTGCGAAAACTGTCCAGGGAATTGGTTTCATTTATTTTTTTTCTTTTTAGTTCCTGAATGTTAACCTGTAGTTGCTCCAACTCATTATTATGATTATTGATCTTTGACTTTACATCTTGCAATGACCGGTTAGTTTCATTCAATTCCCGGTTATATTGCCGAATATCCAATTTAGATTGCTGTAATGTCCGGTTGACCTGCTCCAAATCCTCATCCAGGCCAACTTTTTCCAATTTCAACTTATCATAATTGGATTCCAGGTGAAACAATTTCTCTTCCCGGCCAAATACAAAATCTGTCTCTTGTTCGGTAAGATTGCTGAAAATAATTGCCTGTTCATTACAAATTCGACCGGATTTTGAAACGATGACCTTTCCGGCAATCTCCTCATTTTTAATAATACTCTCGAAGTCTTCATCCTGACAAAAAAATACATTGGCGAAAATCCTCTTCATAACCGGCTTAATAACCGCCGGACAAGTCACCAGGTCAGCCAAAGGCACTAAATTTTCACAAGGTGTTTCCACTTTTGACAGCCCGTTTTCATTTTCCAGGGCAATGACAGAAAGTCTACCCTGCTTCAATTTTTCAACAGCTTGAACAACAGCCAGCGCGTTTTCCAGGTTTTCCGTGATCAAGAGGTTTGATAATTGGCCAAGCACAGATTTCAAAGCTTCGGTGTAATCATCGGCAACATTGATATTTTCCGCAAAAGAGCCGACAATGCCGGAAAATTTTTCTTTGTGTTTCAGGACATATTGCAGTGCCGGCGAAAAGCCTTCCTTCGTTTCCAAAAGGTCAGCATAAAAATCTATTTTGTTATTCAACTGGTCCAGTCTGCTATCCACATCACGCTTTTGCGTGAGCAATTTCTCCTGTTTATCCGTAAGTTCCTCAAGTTCTTCTTCAGCCTGCGCCAGGTCGGTTTGCAGATCTTCCAGTTCTTCCTGCAATTCCGATACTTTATCCCGGGCTTCTTCAACCTGGTTGCCCAGAAAAATCCGGCGGTCATTTTTCTTGCTTAACTCTTTTTCAATTCCGGCTATTTCGTTTTCCAGGAAACTGATATTTTCCTGCAGAGCATTTTGTTTGGCAAGCTGCTCGGATTGTTGTCTGATCAGGACATATTTTCTATCCTGCAGCAGGTCTAATTCTTCCGATGCCTTTTTAAAGGCTTGTTCCATTCCGGTTTGTTGGTCTTTAAATTTTTTCTGGTCCGACTGTTGGTTTTGCAGCTGTTTTTCATATTTCTTTTCTTCCTGATCCAATTGTGAGATTCGCTGTTTTATTTTTTCAATCCTGGTGGTTGTGCTGGTAATTTCCTCATTTAAGCGGGTAAATTCACTGAGTTTATGCTGATATTGTTCTTTCAGGAGCAACTCTTCAGTCTGGGCATGATTTCGTTTTTCACGGCATTCGTTATGACGATTGGTTTGTTTGTTTAATTTGATCTCAATATTGTCATGCTCGGTTTGCTTATTTTCAGCAATATCTTCTAATTTTTGCAATGTATCACTGATCTGTACCAGTTTATTGCGCTGGGTTTTGATCTGGCTTTCCAAAGGGTCTTTTTCTTTTTTCAGAGCAGTGATCCGGGAAGCCGCTAAAAGAACCTCGGCCTCGATCACATCCCCTGAAACTTTTTGATACCGCTCATATTGCCGCAGCTGCCGTTTCAGTGTTTTGACTTTGTCATCAACCTCGCCAATAATATCCGTCACTCTGACCATATCTTCCTCGGTTGCATCCAACTTCCGCAGTGCGGCTTTTCGCTGTTCGCGATACTTATTAACACCGGCGGCCTCCTCAAAAAGATTTTTCCGCTCATGAGGATTTTCACTGAGAATATTCTCAATCATTTTTAATTCAATGATGGAATAAGCATCGGCTCCCATACCGGTATCAATGAACAGATTGCGGATATCCTTGAGCCGGCAGATATTTTTATTCAAAAGGTATTCACTGTCACCATTCCGATAGATTCGGCGGGTAATTTCGATATCAGTATAATCAATGGGAATTCGGCCACTGACATTATGAATGGTCAGGGACACTTCCGCAATATTCAGCGGTTTCCGCTTTGAGGTTCCGTTAAAAATGACATCCGTACTTCTGTCAGCCCGCAGAACACGTGCTTTCTGCTCACCGATCACCCAACGGATTGCGTCAACAATATTGGTTTTTCCGCAACCATTGGGCCCGACAACACAGGTCACTCCACGCCCGAAATTGATTTCTGATTTTTTCAGAAAAGATTTAAAACCATATAATTGTAATTTGGAAATATACATGAATGATATTTACCTTTTGAAATGCCTGTGGACTATCCCGGCGGCCAGTTTAATTGCCGGCCGGCCAACAGGTGCATGTGGATATGCATGACTTCCTGGCCGCCATTTTCCCCATTATTAAAAACCAATCGGAAGCCTTTCTCCGCGACTTTTTCCTGGTCTGCAATTTTTTTAGCAGCCAGCATCATTTTTCCCATCAATGCTTCATGCTTATCTTCCAGATCACTGATCTTTTCGATATGCTTTTTGGGTATGATTAAAATATGCTGCGGTGCCTGGGGATTTAAATCGCGAAAAGCCACAATATCGTCACTTTCGTACACAAATTCAGTTCCCATCTCACCGGTTGCGATTTTGCAAAATATACAATCTGTCGCCATTTTATTCACCTCCTGTTAATGTATGTAATCCTGCCAGGGCTGTTATTACAGCCAATTCTGTGCGTAATCTTCCGGCATATAAATTAACCGCCTGAAAACCTCGCTCCCGGGCCTTATCAATCTCCTCCGGTGCAAAGCCGCCTTCGGGACCGATAACCAGGGCAATTTCACTATCGGGCTTTAATTCGATGGCATTCAAGGGTAATTTCCCATGCTGATAGCCGATCAATTTTGTATCGACATCACCCATCTTTTCCAGCCATTCATCGTATGCTATTATATCGGAAACAAAGGGTAAATGTAATCCGCCGGACTGTTTAACTGCTTCCAGGGCTTTTTTCTGATATCGCTCAAGATTAAAATTTTTTTTAAAGGAATGATTGGTCTCAACCGGATAAAAAGAATGAATGCCAAGCGCGGTTGCCTGTTCGACAATCAGGTCCATTGCCTTTGATTTTACAAAGCCAACGGCCAAATGAATTGTCAGTTGTGTACTTTTTTCAGGTGTAGTTGTTTTCAGAATTTTTGCATCCACGCGGTTTTTTCCAATTTCGATTATTCGCGCTGTATATAATTTTCCCGAGCCGTCAAAGACATTGATTTCGTCTCCGGTGGAATGGCGGAGTACCCGGCAGCAGTGCTTGTACTCAGCATCAAAAAGGGAGACAACGTCTCCATTTATATTCCTGGTGGAAGTAAAAAATCGATAATCGTGCATATTTATTTCAGTCTTCGGGTTATACTTATTCTGACGATAGCGCTGCTGAAATCCTTTTTCCCGTGATCATATTGGTATTCATTCACACCCTCATATTCCTTGTAATCTTCCGGGTCCGGGTCCAATCTGCTTCCAAATTTCAAATAATTATACCCAACATAAAAAGATAAACCCGTATCACCGGAATAGAGGAAGTCAATACCGGTACCCAGTGTGCCATTAATAGAAAAACTGGTTTCAATATTTTTGAATCGCTTGGAAATTTCCGGAACATTGGGTGGATCAAAAGCGATCACCGGACCGGCGGAAACAGATAGAAAAGGCCGGAAATTATTGGCGATTTTATCCACAAAGAGTACTTTTTTATAGCGAATATTGATATTCAAAAAATTTAACCGGGTCTTATCCGACCGTTCCATATATTGATTGTAGTAGTAATTATAAACCGGATACTCATTTTCTCCGCGCCCGATAATAAAAGTAGTCTCGATACCAATGCGGTGCGAGCGGGCAAAATATTTTTCATAATAACCGCCGATGCCGGCACCATTGGTGACCTGGACATAAGACATTCCTGCAAAACTTGATTTGATATTATCAATCGGGTTTATTTTTTGCGCAATAGCAGTGCTGAACAGTCCGCAAGTAAACAATACAATTAATAATCCTTTAATATTTTTCATTTTATCAACCTTGTTAAATTTTATCTCTTAATCACTTTTTTTAAATATATTATTTTCAGGAATGATAACCAAATCTTTTAATATAATGAGGAATGAATCGGGATAATGATACTTGAAATTATTGTTATCAATGATGAGACGTAAAAAAAATGGAAGAGTTTTTTACGCCCTTCCATTTAAAATTTCAATTTGTAATACAGATTTAAAACAACAAATTATCCGGATTTAGTATCCTGTCGACAATTTTATCCAAAACCTCTTCGGAATCGTATTTGCCTTTTTCAATATTTTCCCGTATCATTGCTAACTGTTCCGTCTCGTCAGCTTCAGCCGGTTTGAGGACTTCTTCCATTGGATGGGCTTCCGGTATTATGCCGTCAACAATTTTATCGATTACTTCAGGTTTTTCATAATAATTGGATTCTATTTTGCCATGTATTTCTTTGAGAGTTGGCCGATCAAGCGTTTTGATGCTATCCAATTCCTGTTGAAGCGTTTCCACACTCAAGGGTTTATTCATCAGTTCTCTGGCAAGATTAGAAATATTGACACTATCTTTAGAAACAGCGGTCTTTTGACCGGATTTTTCTAAACCCGATGATTTCTGGTCTTTGACCTTATCACCTTTTTTTGCTTTGCTGTTTTTATCAAGATCTCTGATGTTGTTCAGGGATTCTGATATTCCTTTCAAAGTAGACATAACTACTCCTGTCTAATGTCAATTAATTTCGTTTTTTCAATATCATTGAGTCTTCTGTTTAGACTTCTATTCTTATGATCGGCTATATTAGTAATTTCTTTAACCTTATTAATTTTTCTCATTTGGATGTAATCTAATAATTTTGCATCAATTTCTACAAGTGTTCTTGCGTTTTTTGAAATTTCATTGAGAATTTCATAATGGTCTTTCTCGGAAAAAGCGAACTGAGATTTGTAATCCTCAAGACGTTTTAACTGATCAATATATCGCTCACGGGATTCCAGCAACTGACTAATCCTGTCCAGTGAGTGATCATTATCTAAAATTTCTTCGCCATTTTTTATGACATTTCGTGTTTCACTCAGAATTATTTTGAAACAGTCCAGTTCCTGTAACAAAACATCTTTTATACTACTCATTTCCTGTAAATTTTTCATTTATACATCCTTCTCAATGAAAAAACCTTTTAACTTTTCATCATCATCGGCAATTTCAATTAATTTTTCCGGCGGTATACGCCTGACCACTTCATCGGTTTCATTATCCATAACATAAATTACGGGCTCCTGGTTTTCCTTGTCCCATGACAATGAAATACGGGTATTATTGATCTTCACAAATTGCCGGGCTTTATTAAAAGCGGCTTCAAATTGTGAATTATCATGGGTACCACTTTTATTATTTTTACTATATTTTATTAAATTTTGACGAGTCGGTGACATTTCCACATTGGTTTGAATATTTTCTGTTATTTTTATATCATCCATGACAAATCTCCGATCCCTTAAAACATTGAGAAACTATTTAAAAAATCCCGCTGGCTATTCAATTGGTTCATCATTGACTGCATTTCTGAAAATTCATCCCGCAATTGTTGTTCTTTAGCCGCCAGGCTGTCATTCATAAAACTGATCCGGTCATTAATGCTGATAATATTGGAATCAATGTTTTTCTTGCTGGCATCAATCGTGCCGCCGGTCTTAATGTAATTGTCCAGATAATTATGGATTTGATTCGCCAGTCCGTTATCCGACCTGAAAATATCGGCAATATTATCCGGATTGGCAGCCAGGGCCTGAGAAAATTTTTCATCATCACCGATACTCAGTTTGCCGGCATCATCAATCTCAATACCGATATGAAACAATCTTGAGTAATCGGAATTGGTTGCCGTATCAACTTTTGAACTGATAATATTTCTGAGACTGCTGTATATATTCCGGTATGTCAGGTCATTGGACAGGGCACCTTCTTTGTAAGTATCCGGGTCCATCTGTGTATTTGTCTTGAGAAAATCCAGAGATTCGTTATAAGCCGTAATAAAACCCTCTACCTCTTCCTTTACCGATTCCTCATCGGAATTGACTGTAATCGTCTCATTGGATGAAAATGTATCTTTCAAGCCAATGGTTAAGCCTGTTATTGCATCGGAAACAGAATTAGAGTTCCGATAAAAGTCCAGGCCATCAATAGTAAACTTGGAATTAAGCATGCTATTGGTGGAATCCGTCCCCACTTCTGTAATGTAGCCGCCGGAAGTTCCGGAACTCTGAGCAGTGTTATTGACTTCCAGAAATGATAACAGACCGTCGGTACTGTCAGCAAAATCCATGCGGTATTTGTAGCCTGAGTTGGCACTTCTCAGCACCAGCCGGGAATTACCCGAGGATTCGGTGACGACACTAGCATGGATTCTCTCATCATTAGCAAGAGATTCATCAGACACGGCGCGGTCCATAGCGTCATTGATCCGTTCCGCAATGTCTGCCAGGGCATCATCATTGGATTTTGCAAAGGTTTCAGCATTAATTGTTATGTCCATAGTTGTGCGGTTTAGTTCATCATCTTCAGTGGGATTGCCGACTTCAATGGAAAAAGTTTGGTCAGTGGTAAAAGCGCCAAAGGAAGTATCACTACTGGCCATCTGCTGTGAAACTCTTGTATCGGATTTTGCCAGCCTCTCAACTGAGATAGAATGGTTTCCTGCCGATGCATTGGCACCGGAACTGACCGTAAATTTATCTGTATCCGAGGATTCAGCACTTTTTGACGAAAAATAGTCAGTGATTGGATCGTCAAATTTTTCAGCAATTGTATTTAACACAGAAAGTTTTGAATCCAATTTTGATAAAACAGATTTTTTGGAATTTAATTCCGCGCGTCTGGTAATCAGATCGTTCTTAGGGCGACTGGCCTGTTGCATTGCCAGTTCCACATAGCGATCTATACTAGATTGATTACTTGATCCTGATAAAGCATCTACCATTTTAGATTAACCTTTTAATTTAATTTCATTGCTTCAGCCCAGGTTGTTCTGATTTCACGTAACAAAACCTGCGCTTCTTCAAACTTTTTTTCATGCACCAGTTTCAAAATATACTGGTACATATTGTAAAAAGTTGTGGCAACTATCTTTTCTTTAAAATTCAGAGAATTGATTAATTCCTGGATGGCTTCAGCGGCCCGGGCCTGGTTTTTTCTGCCGCAAGCAGAAATTGAAGCATCATAAATATACAGTATCAACTGTTCCGGACTCGCAGTCATAATTTTTTGTGCGAGATAGGGATTTACTTTTTTCTTTTTCTTTGTCATCACATCTTTTCTCATTTTTTTCCTCTGACTTTCTTTTTTTCAACTTTCATGCCACACTTTTTAGTGTTCCAATATCTATCTAAAACAATCGGTTAAGAAAAATGGAGCAGGAAGATATTGCCTGCCCCATAAATCATTTTACATAGTTTACCCTACAAGGGAAAGAACAACTTGCGGAGAAGAATTTGCCTGGGCAAAGGAAGATACAGCGGTTTGCTGCATGATTTGCATTTTCATGACTTCCATTTGCTCCTTGGCAAAATCCGCATCTTCCACAGAACTTCTGACAGCTTCAGTATTGGTTGAAGCCACAGAGAGCGTGGTCTCTTTTGATGATAACCTTGCTTTGTATTCACCAATATCCTGTAAACTACTGGCAAGGGTATCGATTGCCGTACTAACGGTTGAAATAGCAGCGCTGGCGCCACTTGCCGTAGACAAATCAATACTATCGATACTTAATGCCGCTGAATCTGAGTCGGCCAGTGAAACAGACAGATTGTCATCCGCTCCTTCGCCGGTCTGAAATTCACCGGAATAAGAACCATCAATCAAATTCTGGTCGTTAAATGTTGTTTCCGACTGAATCGAGTCAACTTCATCCAACAGGGCCGAGACCTGATCGTTAATAGCAGTGCGCTGAGAACTGGAAAGAGAATAATCAGCGGCCTGCGTTGCTTTTTCTTTAATGGTCTGAAGAATATCCATCTGATTTTGATATCCTCCTTCCGCAACATTCATAATGCTTTGCGCATTGCTAACATTTTGCAGGGCCACATCCAGTCCGCGTTTTCTGCTTCTTAGTCCTTGTGCTAACTGATATCCGGCAGGGTCTTCTTCCGTTGAATTGATTTTTTTCCCTGTGGAAAGACGCATTTGATGAACAGACATTTTATTATTGATCTTGTTCAGAGACATTAACGACTCGAGCGCCTGAATGTTAGCATTAATTTGAGTAACACTCATATTACCTCCATGTTTTTTAGCCGGGAATACCAAAGAGTATTTCCGGACTGTTAATAAATTAGCCTTAACTAATCGTTTTGCTTTCAAAGATCCTATATCTCTTATCGGTGGTAATAATTATAATTTTGTGTTTTAAGGGGTTTTTAGGCGGGATTATTTCGAAGTGTTAAAAGAATCGGTAATAATAAAACATATTAAGGATTAATCATTCTAATTATAAACCAATCCGCTAAATTCCATAAAAATTTATAGGGTTTAATAAGATTGTTGATCAAATATGATGATTAATTGAAATATTGAAGGAATAATAACTAATCCAAAATTTAAAGTATAATTAAGTGTTAAATATAAAGGGTTTAATCACAGGTGACAAATACTGTACAAATTTCATTATTGGGTAATTTATATATTTCATAATCGAAACAGTCGTCTAAATTGTCATCCCGATATTCTTCGCCTTTGATCACAACACTTTTGCCGGTTTCAAAAACTTTCTGCAGTGATTTTACAAAACCAATGTCTTCCGCCCGGGGAAAAATCTCCCGGACATCTTTTCCGATGGCTTCGCCTTCTTTAAAATTACAGTGTTTTTCAGCGGCTGTATTGATCTCATTAACAATGAACTTATGTCCCTTGTCTTCCCGTTTATACAGAATGACACCGGACTGAACAGTATTAAATAATTCTTTGTACTGCTTATTGATATCTTTGATTTTCTGTTCCTTTTTCTTTTTATTGGTAATATCCTGGAATGAGCCATATACTCTGACCACTTCTCCCCCGACAATCTCGCCGGTGCCTATGGCCCTGACAATTTTCTCATTTCCTTTGGCGGATATAAAACGACATTCCAAATCATAAGAAGTTCCGTCTTTCATTGTTTTACGGACGGCTTTTTCCAGCTTCTTCCTATCGTCAGGATGATAAAATTCAATACCAACATCAACATTGTGATCAAAATCTTTATCCACCTCATGAATGTCATAGACTTCATCTGTCCAGTAGGTTTTTCCCGTTTCCAGGTCGATTTCCCAACCACCGATTTTAGCAAGTCTGGCGGCGTCATTGAGCCATTTTATATGTTTATGTAATTGATCATTAATTTTTTTAATTTTTGAAATATTTACAAAGGTGATGATCACACCGGAATAAACCCGGTATGCAATATTGTAGGGTTTGATCTTCATCATGTAATATTCGCCCGCTTCGGTTTTTACTTCTTTCTCAACCGTCTTGTTAACTTCCATAACATGCTTAACAGCGTCCAGCAGGTTAAAATCCACAAGTTTGTGTTTATACCGGTAAATTGATTCACCCTGAGGGTCATCATCGATGGAGATGATATTTTTTAATTCTTTTGTGGTTTTTCTGATATCCAGGTTTTCATCGAGGAACAACGTTGCAATTTCTATGCTTTCCATTAAATTGCTAATATCATTATTGACCTCAGTTAACTCGGTTATTTTTTCCTGGTATTCAGAATTGACCGTATAGAGTTCTTCATTGACTGACTGAAGTTCTTCATTGGTACTTTGCAGTTCTTCATTACTGGATAGCAATTCCTCATTAGTAGCCTGAAGTTCCTCATTGGAAGTTTCCAGTTCCTCAATGGTTGCCTGCAGGTTTTCACGGGTATACTGCAATTCCTGTTCAAGATCATTGATCCGTTGCTTGGCTTCAATGTCAAGGTCATAATTCTCGCGATTATCCTCCTGGCCTTTTTTCTTTTCACTAATCGTTTCAAAAAATACCGCTGCCAGATTTTGTTGCCCGCGCTTAGGCATTATCGGTTTCAGGTACAGGCTGGTTTTCAAGGTTCGGTTATTATCGTGCAGTGTAATATTAGAAAATTTTATTTCGGTCTGCTTGTTAAATACTTTCTGCAACCCCGTGGAAATAGGAATAGAAAGGTCTTTGTGCACCATTTTGGTAATGTTATTTTCCAGTTTACCCTGGGGAATATTGAGATATTCACCGGTTTCACCGATGGTGTGCAGAATTTCATAATCTTCATTAACGATAATGCTGGCCGGAATATACTCCCCGTACAATGTCTGCAGATAGCGATCAAGGGTACGACTTTCTTCAAAATTCCGCCTTCCCGGACTGCCGGCGTTGTTATAATGGCGTATTCCCTGTGCTTTATTGGCAAATTTACGATCTACCTGCCCGAGAATATTTGCCGAGCGGCCACCGGTGTACTGAAAAATTTTAAATTTATGGTGGATCTGCTGAAAATGGTCGGACATATTGCCAACCGATTCACTTTTACCCAGTAATAGAATACCACTGTTATTCAATGAAAACATAAAGAGGTCCATGACTTTTTGCTGTAAGCCCGCCTGCAGGTAAATCAATAAATTCCGGCAACTGATAAAGTCCACATTTGTGAAAGGAGGGTCTTTGATCAGATTATGTTGCGCAAAAATCACACTTTCCCTGACCTTCCGTACTACCTGGTAATTATCATTTGTTTTTCTAAAATATTTAGTTAAATATTTGGGGTCCAAATCGGCGATAATACTTTCCGGATAGATACCCTGGCCGGCGCGAAATACCGCGTTTTCATCGATATCAGTAGCAAATATTTTCAACGAAACATTGGCCTTCAGAGTGGTAATTGCCTCTAAAAATAAAATAGCCACAGAATAGGCCTCTTCGCCACTGGAACACCCGGCTATCCAAACACGAATATCGCCGTTGTCTTTCCGCTTGACAATTTCCGGAATATATTTATCTGCGAGTTTTTGAAACACTTCTTTATCACGAAAAAAGTTGGTGACTCCAATTAAAAATTCCCGCTGCAAAATATTGATCTCATTGTCAGAATTTTTCAGCAACTGTACATATTCTGACAGGTCTTTTATATGATTGACACTCAGTCGGCGCTGAATTCGCCGCATCAATGTGCTGCGTTTGTAGTAGGTAAAATCGATATTTTTCTTTTTCGACAGTAGCGCAAAAATTTTTGTTAAATTATCTTCATCAGTGAGCAATTTTTCAGCGATTTTTTGTTTTGAGACGAGAGGGTGGTGAATGTAGGCAATCATTTGTTCCGGCATATCTTCCGGCGCCAGCACCAAATCGATCAGGCCGGTGGATATGGCGCTTTTGGGCATTCCGTCAAATTTGGCTGTCTCCTTGTCCTGGACAATGGCCATTCCGCCGGCTTCTTTGATAGCCCGAATGCCCTGCATTCCGTCGCTTCCTGTTCCGGATAAAATAATACCAATGGATTTTTCTCCCTGGTCCATAGCCAGGGTTTTCATAAAAATATCAATCGGCAGGTTTAACATTGATGTATTATCTTTGGGAATGAGGTAGAGTTCACCATCTTTTATTTTCATATTATTTCCCGGCGGAATCAGATAAACCGTATTCGCTTGCACCGGAATTTTCTTTTGCACCTGAATGACCTGCATATTGGTCTTTTTTTGCAGCAACTCAGGCATTAGACTTTTATAGTCCGGTGAGAGATGTTGAATGATCACAAAGGCCATTTTACTGTCAGACGGCATGCTGATAAAAAATAATTCCAGCGCTTCTAAACCACCGGCGGAAGCGCCGATACAGACGATATGACTTGGTTTCATTTTATCCTCTTCTTTTTTAAAGATATGATAACATTTTATTTACCATTAGACTACTAAACACTATAAACTATGAAAAATATTAATTTTCATGATTAAACTCATCAAACATCTCCCGGATCTGTTGGGAGAGTTCATCGATCAGGATTGGCTTTGATATGATCTTTTTAATTCCAACCGCCTGTTGTTCTTCGCGGGTAATTTTGGCGCCGTATCCGGTCATCATGAGGATTGGAAAATTTTCATTAATATCATGAATTTTTTGCGCCAATGTGTAGCCGGTCATTTCCGGCATTGTCAGGTCTGTGATCAAAAGATCATACTCTTTGGGATTGCTACTGTATAGTTCCAGGGCTTTGATACTGCTGTTTACACTGATCACCGAATATCCCAATGTCCCTAAAAATTTGCTTATCATTTTGGTAACTGTTTCCTTGTCATCCACCAGCAGAATTTTTTCATGACCTTCTTCAAGAGGGCCGATTTCCTCAATTTTTTTCTCATTATTACTATCAATAACCGGAAAATAAATATTAAACTCTGTACCCTTACCGACTTCGCTGTCAACGATGATCGTTCCTTCATGGCTTTTAACAATACCATGGACAACACTAAGGCCGAGGCCTGTTCCCTTATTCACATCACGGGTTGTAAAAAAGGGCTCAAAAATTTTATCCAGCGTATCATTATCCATACCGATGCCGGTGTCCTTAATAGTAATATTTATGTGCTGTCCCGGTTTTAATTCCAGATATTCCAGACTCTCTTCCTTTTTAATTTCTACGGTTTTTAAATCGACAAAAAGAGTACCGCCTTCATCTTCCATGGCCTGGTAGGCATTGGTGCATAGGTTGACGACCACCTGGTGAATTTTCGATGCGTCACCCAGTATTTTGGGACATTCTTTATCAACTTCCGCAATTATATTGATGGTAGTTGGTATGGTAGAGCGCAATAATTTCAAAGCTTCATTTACCACTGTATTAACATAGATAGGTTGGCGGTCTTGTTCCGCATGACGGCTAAAGCTGAGAATTTGCGCCACCAGGTCCTTTGCCCGCACTGAGGCTTTGTAAATCTCCTCAATATTGTCCCTTGCAAATTCCGAATCAAGACCGGCATTTAATACCATATCAGCGTAACCGAGAATTGGTGTCAGAATATTATTGAAATCGTGGGCTATGCCACCGGCCAATGTGCCGATTGTTTCCAATTTTTGTGACCGGTTGACCATTTTTCCCAGGCGAATTCTTTCCTTTTCATTTTCATAATCTCTGGTAATGTCCCGGATGATGGAAATCATTCCGTCAAACTTTCCCCGGCTGTCAAATTTCGGCGTAGCGCTGACTGACAATACCACTTTTTCCCCGCTTCCCCTTCGGATCGCATGTTTCAGATTGTATACCGGTTTATGTGTTTTTTTAACAATGGTAAAGGGCAAATTTTCATCGGGAAAAGGATTGTCGTCCAAATCGGTGATTTTAAATTTAGGATCATTAAAAACCAATTGTCCGTTAAGTTCATCAACATTCAGGATTTTCTTTGCCACCTCATTACCATAGGTTATCTGTCCCTCTTTATTCACAAAGGTGATACCCGACGGTGTGGTATTCAATATACTTCCTATCAGGTCCCGCTCTTCTTTGAGTTCCTTCATCAGTTGCTGTTTGTATTCTTCCTGTCGAAAAGAATAAATTGCAAAAGCGAGATCATCAACAATTTCCGTGAAGAGTTTTTTCTCATCCTCACTGCGGGGCAGCCCAAACTCAAGCCCCGCAGATATTATTCCAAATATTTCCCCTTTATATTCCAGGCGGGCGGTATAAGAACAATACAGCAGCCCCTTTTCACAAATCGGGCAATTAGTACACTTGTCATTATCATAACTGGCCTGTAGCACACCCTTATGTTGTTTGATTTCATTGATACAGTAAGTGCCTTCCTCTTTTTGCAACATCTCCTTAATTGTTCGTATTTTTTGTGTTTCATCAGCGTAGAAAAAACTCTCCGGTCTTTCAAAATTTTTGTCATAAAGAGCGATCCAGACATTGGTGTAGCCGCGGACATTACTCAGTACAGTGACAGATTCATTCAACAAGGTGGTAATATCTTTTTCCTGGGCAATCAACCGGTTGATTTTTCGAACGGATTCCAAAATACGATTCAGATGAATGATCCGGCGGCGGCTTTCACGGCGTTCCGAAACATCCGCCACGGAAAATACAAGATGATCATCAATTTTTTCTTTGGGATATTTTATTTTTTCACCTTTTAATTCCACATAGACTCGCCTATTTCCCTTTTGAATACAAACTTCCAAAATCTTTCCTGATGGTTTTTTAAAAATTGCTTTAAATCTGCTGCCGAAAATATTTCGGGAGTCGGCATCCAAAAAATCAACAAAATATTTATCCACCATATCATCTTGTACATAGTCAAGTAATTTGAGAAATGTGTCATTGACATCCAGTATTTTACCGCTTTTATCCAGAATAATATATCCCACAGGCGCATTATTAAAAAGATCATAATAGTGGTTTCTGGATTCCTCCATTTCCCTTTGCAGATCGATCAGTTCTTCATTCTGCAGTTCCAATTCGATTTGATGGACTTTTAATTCATGAACAGTTTTATTAATATTAGCGCGTGAAAGATCCCCGATCTTCTCCTCTTCCCGCTGGTCCAATATCTCCAATGCCTTTTTTCGAATTTTATTCATAACAGACCCAAATAATTTTTAAAATTAACCACTACTTATTATAATAAATTACTCTAATTTTCAAATACTTCATCAATTTTTTTTAGTAATTCTTCATTACTGAAAGGTTTCGACAGAAAAAATATATGTCCGTCGCCGGCAATTTTTTCCCGGGCCCGTGTTCCTGCATATCCACTGATCATCAGGACCCGCAAATTTTCTTTGATTTTCCGAAATTCATTGATCAGGTCCACACCATTCCCATCAGGAAGAATAACATCCGATATGATCAGGTCAAAATCATAATTTTTCCGCTCCATTATCATAACGGCTTCTTTACAGTTCTGTGCAATTTCGATCATATAACCATACTCAATTAACAAATTCGCCACAAACTTCAAAACAGCCGGATTATCTTCGATCACCAGGATGCTTTCATTCCTGACCTTATCGAATACATTGCCATTGGTCCCCCTGGTTTGCGTATTCGATGAATTCATTTTCAGGGCTGGAAGATAGACCTTAAAAGCAGTGCCTTGTCCGGGCTCTGAATAGACATTTATCCATCCATTGTGTTTTTTAACAATGCCATAGACTACTGAAAGTCCCATACCGGTACCCTTGCCCACCTCTTTGGTGGTAAAAAAAGGATCAAAAATTTTATTTACAATCCCTTGCGCCATGCCAATGCCTTCATCTTCGATACTCATCACAATATATTTTCCAGGTACAGAATGTGATATTATTGATTGATTTTTATTGGTAATGGTTACATTTTTTGTGGAGATACTTAAATTGCCACCATTCGGCATGGCATCCCTGGCATTTGCGGCAATATTCAAAATGACTTGTTCAATATTGTTTTGGTCCGCTTTAACCAGATCAATATCCTGGGCCAGGTCGGTCTGAATCGTGATGTTTTCACCAATAATACGCTGAAGGATGTTTTTGAGGTCTGTGATACATTCATTGATGTTGACCGGACTAAAATTCATTGCCCCCTTCCGGCTGAACAATAACATTTTTTGGGTCAGTTCCGAAGCCTTTTCTGACGCGTTGATGACATCATCGAGAAGGTCTTTGAGTTCATCATGGGATTTTAGTTTCAGACGCACAAGATCAGAATTGCCAATAATTACTGTTAACAAATTATTAAAGTCATGGGCAATGCCGGCGGCAAGATTGCCAATGGATTCCAGTTTTTGTGATTGCTGCAGTTGCCCTTCCAGGCGTTTCTTGTCAGTAATATTATTACAATATGCGATATACTGGTGATTGGTAAGTTTAACAGCCGATAGATCGACATCAACTTTTTCACCCGTTTTAGTTCTCAGCGTTACTTCTTGTCTGATCTTCCCGATCTCTTTCAATTTTAAAAAAGACTCTACATCCGGTTCATATTCAATATCTTTAATATTTTTTTCCAGAATTTCCTGTTTTGAATATCCCAACAAATTAATGGCAGCCGCATTTACATCAATATATTGTCCTTTTTGATTAGTAACAAAAATCGCAATTGGTGAATTATCCACATAGTTTCGGTATTTTGCTTCTGACTCATGGGCTTTATTATCCAGTAATTGCTCATAAGCCAGTTTTTCCAGGATAACGGCCAACATCTGAACGGCGTTATACAGAATCATACTGAATTCACAACTAATTTCTAACGGATCAACATTGGCATATATATGATAATAAATTTTGTTTTTAGTACCGACTTCAATTTTGAAGGAATAGCTGCCAACCTGTTCTTGAGCTATGGAAAACTCATTCATAAGTTCATTGATGGATTCTATAAATATCGATATAATTTTATCCCTGGAATGTAATTGAAAGAGTTGCCCCATCAGTAAAAAAATATCATGCGCCAACGACTTCATTAGTCAGGCTCCGGTCGATTTCTATCCAGGAATTGAGGCGCGAATTTGGCCAGGTATTTATCGGGGTCCATGTAATAGGGATTTTGCGTTATTATGCCACCGTTAATTGTAAAAGGGTGGGTTTTCAGCACATTCATTATTGTATCACCGGGAAATTTAGTCACATTGTACATACAGATACTGATCCAGGGTTTGCCCGGAATAAAGTAGTTTAGCCGGGATTCATAGGCCATCAGGTGTTCTCTGCCGGAAATTGTATCATCGAGCGCCCAAACCATTTCTGCGGTGGAACGGACATTTCGTTTACCCTGTTTTTGGGAGTCATGAAAAAAATGGTTTAAGCCGTCATCCATATCCCAGGGAGAAAAAGTGCCGGTGGGGTAATACAGAGTTCTTGTAGAAGACAGGGATATTTTGTCGTGATTTTTCATTTCGTCTTTGCAATGAGGGCAAAAGTCGGAAAATTTTTCAAAAAAGTCCTCTTTTGTCCGTTCCGCCGGGCAATAGAGGATAAGATCATTTTCTTTTAATCCCTGATTAAAATAACCAAAAATTATTTCATCTCTTTCCTTTTCGGTTTCATATAAACCGGCAATATGCAGGCCCCAGTTGCATTGGTAATTCCCAAAGCCCATGTTTACTTTTTCCTGGTCTGATGTTTTGATATACATAATTTTCCTCATGTAGAAAAAATTTCATCCAATAAATTAGAAATTTCATTGATCGTGATGGGCTTGGTAATTATTGCATAGATGCCCGCAACCTCTTGCTCTTCGATACTGATCTTGTTGCCATATCCGGTCATCATGATAACTGGTAGTTTTGGATTTAATAGATGTGTTTTCTTTGCAAGAGTTAAGCCAGTCATTTCCGGCATGGTCAGGTCTGTTACCATCAGATCAATCGCATCCCGGTTACTCTGAAAAATTTCATAGGCTTCCCGCGAACTATTGACTGCCAATACCTGGTACCCCAGAGTTTCCAGTAGTTTAGACATAATTTTTGTCACATTGGGTTTATCATCCACTAACAGAATAACTTCCTGGTTCCCTTTGATTATTTTTTGGGCAACAAATTTTTCTGTTTTCTTTTCTTCTATGACCGGAATATAAACAAAAAAAGTGGAACCTTCTTCCGGTTTCGACTGCACAGTGATCTCACCTCTGTGATCACGAATGATTCCATGTACAACCGAAAGTCCCAGCCCGGTGCCGCTGCCAATCTCTTTGGTAGTGAAGAAGGGATCAAAAATACGTTCTTTTGTAAATTCATCCATGCCGGTTCCGGTATCTGAGATAGCAACTTCAATATATTCACCGGGAGAGAGTTCCAAAAATTCACGGCTTCTTTCTTTGCTAATGGTTATCTGTTTTAAATCTATATTCAATTCGCCTTTATCATCTTTGATCGCCTGGTGCGCATTGTTAATAATATTCACAAAAACCTGATGGATTTTGGTGGCATCAGCCATGGATTTACCAACCCGGTCCTGAATATGATGCCGGATTTTGATGGTACTGGGAATAATGGGCCGTAACATTTTCAGTACTTCTTTAAGAATTACATTGACGTAGACAGTTTTTTTATGCTGCTCGGTCTTACGGCTAAAATTTAACATCTGTGAGACCAGTTCTTTGGCATGCAGAGCAGCGTGATGGATCTCATTGATGTTATCATAATTAGGATCCTCACTGGAGAGATTAATTTTCATCATATCGGAATATCCCAGAATCGGTGTCAACAAATTATTAAAGTCGTGGGCAATGCCGCCGGCCAGGGTTCCCAGGGTCTCCAGGCGCTGGGAACGCTCCATATTCTCTTCCAGTTTTTTCTGTTCCGCTTCCGATGCTCTTTTTTCGGTTACATCAATCGCGAAAGCCAAAATTCTTTTATCTGATAATTTGACCGCATCAATGGCCAGAACCCGATTCTCACCGGATTTGGTAATATGTCGAATTTCCCCGGAAGACTGTCCTTTCTTACATACCTCCTGAAAATGGCGATAATTCTTTTCCAGATCATCTTTTACAATA
Source organism: uncultured bacterium (assembly GCA_964498725.1). Lineage (GTDB taxonomy): Bacteria > Fidelibacterota > UBA2242 > UBA2242 > JAFGTP01 > JAFGTP01. Next base: position 40,031 of record CAZCHS010000010.1, read on the forward strand.
ATATCTTCAATTCGCTTGGTTTTTAATTCACCGCGACTGTATTGCAGCATTTTTTCGGCGGCTTTATTGGCATCCAGAAACTGTTTTTGATCATTGACCACCAGGATTCCTACCGGCGCGTTTTCCATATAACTTTTGAATCGCTGTTCACTTTCCTGAATTTTTCGCAGGTATCGATTTTTATCGGTAATATCCTGTCCGATACTGGTGATACTTTCAAAATTACCCTTGCTATCATAAAAAACAGTATTGTTCCATAGAATATCATATTGGTCCCCATTTCTGGTTTTGATAGGATTTTCATAATAGGTCGGCGCTTTGCCGCTTCTGAGGACATCAATAAAGGCTTCTTTTTCCATATTTTCTTTATGATCATCGGGAATAAAATATTCAAACCAGTTTTTACCAGTGACCTCTTCACGTTCCCAACCTGTAAGATTGAGTAAAAAATCATTACAAAAAGTGATATTCCCGTTTTTATCCAGATTAATTGCGATGAGTTGCATATTTTCCAGTAATGTCACAAACTTTTTCTGTGATTCAAGGAAGGATTCTGTGGCTTTTTTCTTTTCATCAATATTCAGAATAACTCCAATCAGACGGACCAGCGCTCCTTTGGCGTCTCTTTGTGCGGCAATAAAAATATCCGCCCAAAAGTACTCGCCATTTTTTGTTATGTATCGTTTTTCCAGGTTAAAATTATCCTTTTTATTCTGAAAGATCATCTGGATTTGTTCTAATTCGCGTTTCCGGTCATCAGGATGTGTGTATTTACTAACTTTTTGGGATACTATTTCATACTGCTTATACCCCAACATATCGGCAAAACTTTGGTTGGCTTCCAGAATGATCCCCCTGGGTTCGCAGATCACAATGCCGACATGAGAAAATTTAAATATGGACTTGAATTTCTCTTCACTTTCACGCAGCGCGATTTCAAACTTTTTCTTCTGGCTGATATCGATAGTCATACCAATCAGGAGATCAATAGTATCTTGTTTGTTTTTTCGTGCGGCGACGGATATATCTACCCAGACTTCCTCACCTTCTTTGCTGATATAACGTTTTTCCAGGCGGTAGGAATTTTGTTCACCGGCAAGAACTTGACGGTACAACCGCAGTTCCCGTTCAATATCCTGGTGGTGAGTGATTTTTTGAAAATTTAATGTAAGCAGTTCCTCTTTGGAATATTTTAGCATCTCCAGAAACTCCGGATTGACATCAATGATATTGCCGTCCGGGTCGCCCAGGACAATGCCGATATTTGAATATTGAAAAGCACTTTTGAATTTAGCCTGGCTTTCACTCAGCGCCAGTTCCATTTTTTTCCGTTCTGTAATATCCCGGCCGGTACCAATGATGGAAAGTATATTTCCCTGCTTATCCAAAATCGCCTGATCTGACCAGGCCAGCCAGCGCCAGCCATATTTTGTTTTGGCCCGCTGTTCAATATAACACTGGTTCGGCGGTTGTTTCAGTTTCTTCATTTCTTCCATGGTTTTCGCCAGATCCTCTTCATGTACCAGGGGCGTGAACTGATGGCCAATCAGGTCGGATTTCGATTTGCCGAACAGATCGCAATAGCTCTTACTGACAAATTCGAATTTATTTTCAGCATCCACCTTTACCACCATATCTTTTTGATAATTTACCAGTGTTTCATATTCTTTGTTAATTTGTTGAAGCTTTGCTTCGGTTTGCTCTTTTTTCCGAATCTCACGGATCAGTAAAATTATGAATAACAACAATATTCCAATAAAAAACAGAGTACTCACAAAATAGTATTTATATTTTGCAAAAATTGAAACCGGCTGGTTGATAAAAATAGTTTCCCCTGGTAGTAAGGCCGGATCATATCCATACTTTTGTAGCAGATTATAATCAAACATGTAAACATTCGGGCTTTCTGCTACAATAAATTTTTGTTGATCGGCGGGCTTAGTGAATTTATTAATCATAATCCTTGCGGCTTCAGCCGCCTGGCATACATGACAGACAACTTTTCCGCCAACAACACCCTCCCCGATACCATGGGCATAGACATGAAAAACAGGGGCATCGGTATGATGCCGAATGCTGGCAAGTTTATCATAAAAATCTTTTGAGTTTCCCTTCTTGTCACCATAAGCAGATAACAGAAATAGAACGGCATTATTTTCAATTCGCGATAATTGTTCCATTAATTCGTCATAACTCAGTTCACTCATGGAAAGATTGGTAAATTCAACTTCAGGAAAAAACTTTTTTTGCTGATTAAATTCCGCCAGGTCAGCGCGGCCGGTTGTTGTCTGGTCGCTGATAACATAAATATGGTTTACGTTTTTTTCTAATTTTGTGATTACATCCAGGGTGCTTTTGATGGAAATATGTTCTATTACTCCGGATATCAGGGGATCTTCATGGTACTTGCTGATTTTTTCTTTATTATTGATACCACAAAATACAATTGGAATATCCGGAAACAGCGTGTCCCGGTGTTGAACTGCAAAATCGAATGCATTATCATCACAAACCAGCAAACCATCATAGGCCGGTAATTTTGATAATTTATACCTAAGGTATTGATAGAATAAGGCTTTATTCCGGTCATCCCGAAAACGTTTGGAATCCATAAACTCCAGGTCCCATTTAATTCCGGCCGGCTTAAATACTGATTTAAGGCCTTCAACCTGTCGGAAAAATGTGGGAAATCCGGGGCCATAGGCGCTGATCACCAGAACCCGTTTATCATCTTCGGGATTTTCACCAAAACAAAATGAAAAGGCTAATAAAAATAGCAGGACTGTTCTGAATATTATTGAAAAAATTTCTGAGTTATTATTACCAATCCCGGAATCAATAGGTCTTCTCACAACTTTTCCTTTCTCAAACACCAATTAATGCTCTCTAAACAAAATACTATCCTGGAAAAATATATTCAATCTCAGGATTGATTTAATAATTCAACAATCTTCGCGATAAACTCCTCATTGGTAAAGGGTTTTGATAAAAAATGCAGCCCTTTGTCTTTGAATATTTTTTTCTGCACACTTTCACCGGTATACCCACTGATCATCAAAAGTTTTGTATTTCCTTTTCTGATATTAAGTTTTTCAATCAATTCCAGTCCATTTATATCCGGCAGAATAACATCAGAAATAACCAGGTCGATTGTATCCTTTTTCTCCTTCCAGATAATTTCGGCTGCCGCGCCACTCTCCGCTGTCAACACAGTAAATTTTCTGTGGATTAACAGATTCTTGCAAAATTTCAGAACCCTTGGATTGTCTTCGATAATTAATATTTGCGCTGATATATTTTCTAGTTTAATTGCCTTTTTTTCAGGCTCTTGAAAAGTATGTTTATCCTTTTGACCGGCAACGGGAAAATATATTCGAAAGACAGTGCCGTGGTTCGGTTCAGAATAGACATTGATCCAGCCATCGTGCTTTTTAACAATTCCGTAAACAACGGACAATCCCAGTCCGGTTCCTTTGCCAACCTCTTTTGTGGTGAAAAAGGGATCAAAAATCTTGTCAATAATAGTCATATCAATACCACAACCGGAGTCTTCAACTGTTAAAACTACAAAATCTCCCGGCCTGGAATATTGTATTTGATCAATGTTTTTGGCATTGATATGGAGCCGGCCGGTAGTAATATGAAACCCGCCGCCTGCTGGCATCGCATCCCGCGCATTGGAAGTTAGATTCAGGAGTAATTGCTCAATATTACTTTTATCGGCCCTGATAGCAGGCAGATTTTCAAACAGATTCAGGCTTATTTGAATATTCTCGCCAATCAAACGTTGAAGAATTTTTCTTAAATCCATCAAACAATTATTTAGGTTTAAGGGCTGAAAATTCATGGCTTCTTTGCGGCTGAAGATCAGCATTTTTTTGGTCAGTTCCGCCGCTTGTTGAGAGGCCTTGATGATCTCTTCCACGAGGTCGTTTTTACCCACGTCCATATCCAATTGATATCTTAAAAAATCCGCATTCCCCATGATGACCGTCAGCAGATTATTAAAATCATGAGCGATACCTGCCGCCAGATTGCCAATGGACTCCAGTTTTTGTGATTGTATCAATTGCTCCTGGATCTTATTTTTTTCAATCTCTGTCAAATAATTCTTAATGACATTGGCAAAAATATTTTTGACTACTTCCAACAGATTGTAATCAAATTCAGGAATTTTTTGTCCCCGCTCTTTCCGGGCGCCAATCAGGCCGACAAATTGCGATTCTATCGTCAGTGGCAGCAGGAAAAATTCACCATTGATTTCACTAACGGTCTCCATGGCATTCAGGCCGGAAATATCAGTGAGAAAAAAATGATTCAAATCATTATCATTTTTTTGCAGGGGGATTGAATCCGGGCTAATGCTTAAAATATCTTTCTTGTATTCCTGATAGTGGTTTGGATTATATTCATAAATCCCTTTGTAGCCCTGCTTGTTTTTTGAAAATAATGTTAAAAAAATGTAGGTAAATGAACAATTGCTCCCCATCTCAGTCAGAACTTCTTCCAATTCCTTTTCAATATTGTTAAAACCGGTCTGAAGGAATTGGGAGGAAATCTTATTAATCAGTATATCAAACTTGATCCGGCCGCGGAGTTCCTGCTCAACAGCTTTGCGTTTTTTAATATCCTCTGACAATTGACGATTGGTTTGTTTTAATTTCCCGGCTTGTTGTTGAATGAATCCAATGGACCGCAAAAGATTTTGTTCGATAAGGCCAAAACTGAGCACCGCAACCATAGCGATCATTACCATTACGGCTATCGCTGTCAACCAGGAGATCAGGGAGACTGAAATGGTATAAACATCAACAGCCACTTCAATCATACCAGTGATCATCAGAAAACCGACGCCGGTCATTGGCAGCAGGGCGAATATTATGGATATTAAGCCGTTGCGCAATCCCATTAACACTGTCGCCAGTATACAGAATAAAATCAATAAAGGAATTGAAGCCCCGCTGACTCCCCACAACAGAAGATTATGAATCGCCAGCGTGTAAATAACTCCAAGCAGGAACAACGCTTTGGTTTGAAAGGTCAGTTTTTTATAAAAAACTAAGTTGCTTACCGTCAATAAATATATTAAAAGATAAATACCGGCAGAGAGAAACTGTTTAAAAATAACTGCTTCGATAATAGCAATAATGATCGGAAAAAATCCTAAGACCACTAAAAAAACAATACTGTATTTCAACAAAAGTTCTTTGATCTGGTCCAAACTTTTATTGGGATGCGTAAAGTCATTTAATAATAATTTAATTTTTTTCAACATTCTAATACCAAAGGGTCTTATTATATATTTTTCGACCAATTATCATTTTAATTTATTATTTTCTTTTTACTTTATGACAAATGCTGTCCATTTACAAGTAATTTTTATGTCCGACTTAAATAAAAATCGGTTAAAACTCTCCTTTAAATGACTTATATTTATAAAAAATAAGGAGCGCTATATGAGATTAAGCATTTTTTTTATTATTGTAATCCTGATTGTTGGTTTAAATGCCCAATTTCCGTCAACGGATTTTGAAATTGTCGAAAGCATTCCCGTGGAAACCACATTGGGTAACAAAGAACTTCGCAATACACCGGAGGTTTGGCTGGAAATGATCAGCCGGGCGCAAGAGAGTATTGATATTGAGCAATTTTATATTTCAAATCAAGCCGGCGAGCCACTGGAACACATCCTTCAGGCCATCGAAGCCAAAGCTACTGATGGCGTCAGTGTACGGATCATAGCGGAAAGCAATATGGCAAAAACTTACCCCAAATCCCTGGAACGCCTGGATTCACAAAAAAATATTGAGGTGCGAATTCTTTCCGCCTTTCAAGAAATCAATGGAATCAACCACTCCAAATATTTTATTGTAGATAATGAATCTGTCTTTATCGGGTCGCAAAATTTTGACTGGCGGGCTTTGAAACATATTCATGAAATTGGCTTAAAGATAAAGAACAAGGCCTTTGCAGCAACCATTACAGAGATTTTTAACCTGGACTGGCAGCAGGCCAAAACCGGCGATCTTATTAAAACAGTTGAATATGGGAAAAAAACATCCTATAAAATGAAAATTGCTGATGAAACAGTCACATTTTTCCCAACCGCCAGTCCCTATTACAACATGCCGGAAAACTTTTATAGTGATGAACTGGCGATTATTGAAGCCATAAACAGTGCGAAAAATTCCATCAGAATTCAACTTCTCTCCTATTCACCGGCAGCCTACGGCGAATATTACGGCAAATTGGATAATGCTCTGCGGGATGCGGCTTTGCGCGGGGTAAACGTTCACCTCCTGCTGGCCGATTGGAGCAGAGGCAGCAGTTCTATGCCCTATCTGAAAAGTTTACAGGTCTTGCCTAATATTGACGTTAAACTCTCCACCATCCCTGAATACTCCGGTGGATATATTTCCTTTGCCCGCGTGGAGCATTGTAAAATGATGACCATTGATGATGAAATAACCTGGATCGGCACCAGCAATTGGCGGAAAAACTATTTTTACAGTTCCCGAAATCTGGGCATTATCATCAACAGCAACATCATTAATCAAAAAATAACCAAGATTTTTGATAAAAGCTGGCAGAGCGATTATACCAGTCTTGTGGATATTTCAAAACAATACCAACCAAAAAAATATGGTGAACAATAAGGTAATCCTGTGAAAAAATTAATATTGATTTTCTTTCTGTTTTTAATATTTATGCCGCAATGTTCGGAATTAACACAAATTCTGAAAAGTGTGGGCGTACAGAAACCCACTGCAAAAATTGATAATATTACCCTGCAGAATCTCAATTTGGAAGCAGCTGATCTATTGATGAATATTGAGATCGCAAATCCCAACCAGGTGGATATTAAACTGGCGGGATTTGATTATGAACTGGAATTAGTCGATAATTCCTTTCTCAAAGGTAATGAAGCCAGTGAGTTGGACATTCCCGCCAACAGTACCGGCATGGTGAAATTTCCCCTGACGCTGAATTATCAGGACATTTATAAAACCTACCAAAATCTCAAAGACAAAGATGAGATAAACTATACGATTCATCTCGGCCTGGATGTCAATCTGCCGGTAATGGGAGCGGTGCGGGTACCGATTTCAAAATCTGATAAACTACCGACACTAAAAAGACCATCTGTTCGGTTAAGCAATCTCAAATTAAATAATTTTTCACTGACCAATGCTACTTTTAACATGGAACTGACTGTTGATAATCCCAATCAATGGACATTGAATCTGAATGATATGGACTACAATCTGGTTGTTAATAATACAAAATGGGCAGTGGGCGAAATTTCTGAAAAAGTAGCCATCAGGAGCAATGACACCAGCACAATACAAATTCCCTTTGCCCTGAATTATCTGGATGTCGGCAGTTCGGTTTTTTCCATGATCAAAAACAACAGCGATTTTGAGTACAAACTGACCGGCAACGCTGATGTCGGCAGTTCGATCAAATTTCTGGAGAGTTTTTCTTTTCCTTTTGAGAAAAGCGGGAGTGTCAAATTAGCCAGATAATTGAACCCGAACAGCTATCTTAAGTCAAGTTCACGGCAATAGTTTTGCTACCATTTTTAATTTCGAGAGCGATGAACTTAACTCAAGATTTTGAATAGTTGATAATTAAAATGCGGCCGGCCTCAATTCATCTATAATTTCACTGCTGATCCAATAAATATCTGTATATCCATTACCCGGTGAATTGAACAATTCCTCATAATCACTGTAGGATAATTTTTCAGTCCGTTTCTCCATACGATCACTCATGAAAAAGAGGTATTTTCCATCAGTGGACAAGGCTGCGGAATACTCACGGTCACTTTCAGTGCTGACAGAGTTTTCAATCAGGATTGGCTCACTCCACTCATCCTGGTCATTTCTAAAGGTAACATAATAATCCACGCCGCCGAGTGAATTTTCCGCCCAGATTGCAGGAACGATCACATAGCTCTCATCGGGTGCGACATAGGCATTGAACCGGTTGGATCCGCAATTCACCTGTTCCGGTAATTTTTCCGGTTCACTGTATTTACCGTCCACCAGTTTCGACCGGTATATAACACCGACAGGGTCGCCATTTTTTTGACGGGTAAAATATATAGTTCCGTCATTGGTTAGGATAGGAAAATATTCTTCCATGGAAGAGCTCACCGGTTCGCCAAGATTGTAGGGTGTTCCCCAACTATCGCCAACTCTGTCAACCACCCAAATATCCTGGTCTCCGCCTTTGGTTTCACCCTTTTTTATATCAGGCCGGGTGGACATAAAATACAGCTTTTCGCCATCATGACTGATGAAGGGCTCAATATCAAAATATTCTCCCGAACTGCAAAAGGGGGCAATTTCCGGAGCTGTCCAACTTCCGTCATCCAACTGCTTGACATAAAATATTTTACTATAGGAAAAATTTCCGAATGAGGAGCAATAATAAATTTCTTTACCATCGGGTGTGATGGCAATATCACGATTGTTCATACCATCGGAAATGATGCCGGGAGCGAATATTTTCGCTTTCCTTCCCGGCGGTTTTTCTCCGAGATAAGGACCTTTTGCCTTTTGAGACTTATTTGTTGACGAACAATTGATGATTATTAAAATTCCAAATACCAATAATACATATTTCTTCATTCATATCTCCTCGAATTTTTAATTCATAAATTAAAACTTATTTTTATCAAAAAAATTTTTATTGCACTAAATGCAAAATAACAGAATAAAGCAGCGCTGATATCTTTGAAATCACAGAACTAAAACACAACAAAAATGCAAAATTTTTTTTATTGCATTATACAAATGAATATGATAAAATTCGAAGCAGTTGACAAGTCTTAAACATTTGGGAGAGTCGGGGATTTTTCCGGGTTAATATGTACAGATTTTCAACTAAAATAAATTTTAGGGAAAATTTATTTATTCTGATATGAGAGGACAAACATTTTATATTATTGAAAGGAGCATGCTTTGATGAACAGATTCCTCACCTGGGTTGAACGTACAGGCAACAAATTACCACATCCTTTTTGGCTATTTATATATCTGGCAGGATTCATTCTTTTAGCATCATTAATTGGCGGACTCTTCAATGTTTCCGTTACCCATCCGGTGACAGAAGAAACAATTGAAGCACAAAATTTAATTTCACAATACGGCCTTCAGCGCTTTGTACTGGAAATGGTGGATACTTTCGCCAACTTCCCGCCTCTCGGGCTGATGCTCGTAATGCTAATGGGTGTCTCCCTGGCTGTCCACTCTGGCCTGCTGGAAACATTATTGGGGCGGTTGACAAAGGTACCGGACTTTATGGTATATCCGGTCATTGTCGTTACCGGAATTATGGGCAATCTGGCTTCTGATGCGGGAATTGTAGTTGTACCTCCCCTGGCGGCAGTTGCTTTCAAAAAAATTGGAAAAAGTCCCTTAGCAGGTGTGATCCTGGCCTACGCCGCTTGTACCGCCGGATTTACAGCCACCCTGATCCCACGAGGAACAGATGTGCTCCTGGCAGGATTTACAAATTCGGCCCTGGAAGACCCCAACATGCATGTGGGAGCCGCGGCCAATTTATATTTTATGATTGCGTCGGTTTTTTTACTGGCAATTGTGATGTCATGGGTAGGCAAAAAGTTCACCTTGCCGCTTTGTGAAGGTACAGAACCGATTACCATTGAAACAAAAGAGAGTGCCGAAGACCTGGCAAAAAAGAAAAAAGGCCTTCGCTGGTCATTACTGGCAATGGGAATTTACACTGTAGTAATGTTAATGACTTTAATCCCTGAAAATGGTCTGCTCAGATATGATATTAATAAAATTGAAACAATTGTTCTTAATAAAAATACAGAAGATGTAAAAACCCAACGCCTTAAAGGACGTACTGTCACAAAAACAGTTGACGGTGAACGTCAATATGCTGTTAAATTCAAAGATCAAAAAATAGTATTGGATGATGTTGACAAATCCACCTGGACTGATGGCGCCACTGCTCATATTTATCTTCCTAAAGGGGAAACAAAAATAAACAAAGACCAGGTTTTCAAAATTAATTTGATGCCTAGTGCCGTGCGGGGACCATTTTTCCGCGGCATGGTCGCCATACTCTTTTTCTTCTTTGCTATTCCGGGAACGATCTATGGTATGTTTGTAGGAAGAATAAAAACTCTGGGAGACATCCCGGGAATGATGACAAAAAGTGTTAAAGGAATTGCCGGTATGATCGTGCTGGTATTGGTCATTTCCCATTTTGTGGTTTTCTTCCAATGGTCAAATCTGGATAGAATTGTAGCCATTACCGGAGCGAATATTTTAAACCAAATGAAATTTCAGGGCCCGCTGCTGATGGTTTTTACAACTCTGATCGTAATGATCCTGAATATTTTTATGGGATCCAGTTCTGCTAAATGGGCAATGCTTGCACCAATTATTGTTCCCATGTTTTTATATCTGGAAAATCCGATTTCTCCGGCTGTTTCCCAGCTGGTTTACCGTATCGGAGATTCCATCACTAATGGTATTTCTCCTTTGTATCCATACTTTCCACTGGCCCTGGGCTGGTTACGGGAATACAGGAAAGACGCCGGTGTGGGAACGTTGATAAGATTATTGCTTCCCTATGCATTTTTCACAGGACTCGCCTGGATAGCATTACTGGTCATATGGTATTTCTTAGGTATTCCGGTAGGACCGGGACAGCCGATCCACTAGACTGATATATAAAATTAAGGCCGGTTTTTCCAACTTTTGTTTTTGAAAAGCCGGCTATTTTATTTCAAAGTCAAAAATATTAATTAACTTGGTAAAATATTTTATTTATAATAATTGATGTTATAAATTAAACGCTGTATGAGAAATAATTTTTTAAGAATAGCAGAATTGATCCCGGAGAAACTCCATCACCTGGTGTGGAAAGATGAGAGCCGGGATACTTTTATCCTCACAAAATTCGCTGAAATCCATCGTTATACTGAGGATAAACTTCGTATGATCTGCTGGAATAAGACCATTTTTCGTAAAATCAAAAAAGCCGGGCTGATCCACGATATTGATTATACCGACGATGGTCTGTATATGGCATTATTGAAAAATGAGGACTTACCAAAAGTAATGAATTACGGAATTCATTTTCGCCGTCCCCATAAAAATGGCAAATGGCTTGCTGATAAAACAGAAAGACTTGCCCATGCCATTCGTCCCTATGAGGGCAAATGCCAGGACAAGTCATCCTATAATTCCAAATTCTATCAAAAACTATCCCCGGAAATCAAGAGCCGTATTTTTGCTCATATGAAACCCCCGGAAAAATCAAAGGCTCACCAGGAAGATTTACTTTGAGCGGTCTCTGCCGGCATCTTTCTTAGATGAATCTTTTTCATCATTATCTTTTTGGCGGTCTTCCTTTTCACGCTCATTTCTGTCACTGGTTTCACCGGGTTTATATTTTTCCATTTTCGGCAATAATTTTTTCAGATTAGCGATCCGCTTGTCATCTGCCGGATGAGTTGAGGCAAATTCAGGTGGTTTTTGCCCGCTGCCCTGTTTTGACATTCGCTGCCAAAAACCAACTGCTTGCTGAGGATCATAGCCGGCCATAGTCATGAAGATCAGTCCCAGTTCATCGGCTTCATACTCATGTAACCGGCTATAAGGCAACATGATACCAAACTGGGCGCCTAAACCAAAGGCTGCCATATATAATTGTTTCGTTTCTTCTGGTTTTTCTTCGATGGCTTTGGAAAGAGCCATACCGCCAAGTTGTGTCATCAGACCCTGGCTCATTCTTTCATTACCGTGATTGGCAATGGCGTGGGCGATCTCGTGTGCCATGACCACAGCCAGTCCCGCTTCATTTTGCGTTAATGGCAAAATTCCGGTGTAAACAACAATCTTCCCACCGGGCATGCACCAGGCATTAACTTCTTCACTCTCAATCAGTTTAAATTCCCAGTCAAAATTTCCGATCTTATCTTCCATACCCTTTTTTGCCATATATTCTTCCACTGCTGTTGCCAGTCTTTTGCCCACACGATTGACCATATCAGCCTTTCTTGTCTCTTTGCTGATTTTATGATCTTTTAAAAATGTATCGTATTGCTGAAAACTCATGGAAAGCATGGTTGAGGTTGGGATCAGGTTTAATTGCTTCCGTCCGGTAATCATGACTGTGGAGCAGGAGGTCAGGATTAATGATAATGTTACCAAAAATAATATAATTTTTTTCACATGTATCTCCTATTTTTAGTTTATTCAATTTAAAACTTTGCCAGTTAAATTTAAAATGTATTTTTTACTCAACCGATTTCATGATACTTTTTGTTACAAACCATATTTAAAATAAAGGCTAAAAGACCGGTTATAAATTTCAGAAATATCAGTATTATAAACTTCATTAAGTCCATGAGAGTATTCGAAACGCAATGAATAATTATCTATTAAATACCAATCAATACAGAGCAAAAAATTATAGTTGGGGCCGGTCTTTATCTCTGAGCCTAAATCCGGTTTAAAATCATCGGAAACTGCCTGCGCAATTTCAAATCCGGGTAAAAAAGTCAGATTATCCGCTAAATTCAACGGAATCAATGACGCCAGGGACAAATAACTCAAATCTATTTCAACTTTATCTGCTTTTTCGCCATACTCTTTATCTTCGGCAGATAATTTTTCTTTATGTAAGCTTGATTTAGTTTTATAGGACAAATTGATATTTACCGACCCTACTTCTTTTTCCATTCCAATATTAAAACCTAATTCAAATTTTTTATCAAATATGTGAGTCAGTAGCCGGTCATTAAAATGTGAATAATTAATACCGGCTAATACACTAAACGCACCCTCACCGCTGGGTATATCTACCTTTGGATAATTTTTAGAAAACAAACTCTCTAAATTATTTATTTTTATTGAATAAGTATTATAAGATTTCCATTTTTCTTTTTCACCAATATAGGGGATATAACTTCCTTGCCTGGTAATAGCCTGATCATAAGATATTGTCAGAAAATTGGAATTAATAAAAAGACATCACTGCCTGTACAGTATTTCAACGAATAAAACAATCCATCGGATTTAACACCAATACCCCGGGTATCCATCCGTGATAATTTATCAAAACCATATCTTAACCTTAATAAATCAAAAACCGACACCTGTAATCCGGAATAAATATTAACTCTTTGGGAATTATTCAGAATAAAATTGTCATATAATTCAATGTCCCTGAAAGGTCGATGGTAATCTTCACTAAATCCCATCTTACTTTTTACCAATAAATCACTGATTTCCCGGTACATTACAAAATCCACAAGATTAATTCCTGACTGATGTTCCAATTTGCCATGAAAAGAGAATCCCAAATTAAATTGTCGCGGTAATGGCATTTCATTTACAACAGTTTGATAGGTTACTGTGTCATTGTCCCAATAGGCCGCATTCTCAATCTTTTGCTCATAGAGAGCGCCATAGTTCTGCATACTGACCCCAAAAGATGGCGCCAGTACCATTTTACAGCCGGGTAGTTTTTGGACATCAGAAAAGGTAAAGGGAAATTCAGAAATGAATCCAAAATCATACATGGCCGCTTTTTCATTAAATAATTCTCTGGTTTTGTCTTTTACAGCATCTTTGACATTTTTGCCTGAAATACCCGCTGAAATATTTAATGGAATTTTAAAATCAGTATTTTCATATCCGAAAGAAAGACTATAACCGATGGATTTACGGATTGAGTTCATTTTATAGTCAACATACTCTCCTGTTTCTTCATCCCAAATCATAGATTCAAAGGGTATATCATAATCAAATCGCTGCTGACTGATAACAATCTTAAAAGGAAATGTTGCCGGGACCAGGTTAACTCCGTAATATTGAAAATCATACCCTAATTTAATATCAGACATTATATAAAAATCATCCTCGTAATATCGCGCAAAATTAGCAGAAAATCCTTCATAAGCCGCTAACCCGTTTGCCGGATTGTAATAAACAGACAAGGGATCATCGGAATGAAAACCTGTGCCACCACCGCCCATTCCAATTATTGATGCCGATGGAGGCGTTAAAACCCATTGAAATACTGCCTGCCCAAAGCAGATTGAGTTTATAAAAATCAGACATATTAAGACCATCAAACGTTTTTGCACATTCACCTTCCTTATAAATTTTAAATAATAATATACAACAAAACATAAAGCTTGCAAAGTTATAATTTATAATTTCAAAAATATATTTTCCTTTTTCTTTATCAATACCACTAATTCATTCGTAATCTTAACTAACAAAGTTCGCTAAATTAATTATTTATAAAACAATTGCAATTAATAAATTTTGTGGCTATCTTCGAAGTTTAATTATGGTTTTAACAAAGGAATGAAAGGAGCACATTATGTTTCAAGGTATTGGAACAGCCATAGTCACACCTTTCAATGAAAATATGGAAGTGGATTATGGCGATTTGAGAAATCTCACGCAACTGCAGGTAAATGCAGGCACTGATGCGATTATCGTACTGGGAACCACCGGTGAAAGCCCGACCATCACAACTCAAGAGCGAAAGCAGATTGTTAAAACCGTTGTCGATGAAGTCAAGGGCAAGATTCCGGTCATTGTCGGCACCGGTACAAATTCCGCCGTGGATGTGATTGCCAATAATAAGATGGCGGAAGCCAGCGGCGCAGATGGTTTATTGATCGTCACACCCTATTACAATAAAAGCACTCAGGAAGGCCTTTACCGGTCCTTTAAATTTTATGCTGATAATACAAAATTACCGATTATCCTTTATAATGTGCCGGGACGGACAGGTGTCAATTTCGCTATCAGTACAATTCTCAAACTTGCCAGAGAATGTGATAATATTGTGGGCATCAAAGAAGCCGGCGGTGATATTTCCTATGCAGCAGAAATGATCGCCAGAAAACCAAAAAAACTGAAAGTATATTCCGGTAATGATGACCAAACCCTTCCAATAATGGCCCTTGGGGGTGACGGTGTTATTTCTGTTGCCGGTAATATTATTCCTGATAAAATGGTGGAATTATCCCATGCCATTCTGGATGGTGATTATGAAAGAGCGCAGAAAATCAATATCCGATTTAATAAACTAATGAATGATCTTTTTCTGGAAGTCAATCCGATTCCGGTGAAATATGCCGGCGCATTACTAAAATTATGGGACAACAGTCTGCGGCTGCCACTGGTGACAATGTCTGAGAAAAAGGCTGAAATATTGACCCAAACCATGAAAGACCTGGAATTGATATGAGATACGGAATAATCGGCATCAACGGCCGTATGGGGCAGGAAATTAAGGGCCTTTTTGATGATCAGGGACATGATCTGGTCTTTTCCTACGATAAAGACGAGGAATTCCGTCAATCGAAGCCGGAAATTATTATCGATTTTTCGTTACCCAATGCTTTGGATAAAACCTTGAACTATGTGCAGGAATTTAATTGCGGCCTGATCATCGGTACCACCGGATTAAGCCAAGGGCAATTTGATCAACTGGAAGAAATATCACAAAAAGTTCCGGTTGTACAGGCATATAATTATTCCATCGGTATCCAAATGCTGCTTAAGGCAACGGAACTGCTTAACCAGCATATTTCTGACTGGGATATCGAAATCACGGAAACCCATCACCGCTTCAAAAAGGACAAACCCTCGGGTACCGCAAAAATGCTACAGTCAGTATTTGACCGGGAAATTCCGGTCAATTCTCTTCGCCTTGGCAATGTCCCCGGCGATCATTCGGTGCACTTCGGTTCGCTCGGTGAAAC
>CAZCHS010000011.1:0-37227 GCA_964498725.1 uncultured bacterium
GAGGAATAATAAATGGCAAAATCAGGCACAATATTGAAATTTTCGCAGGTTAATAAGTTATGTTTGTAAAAAAGTGGTAGATAAACAATTAGCATGAATGAATAAATATAAAAATATATTTTGGCACCAAGGAGTTAAGTTTTATGATTCAAAGGCAATCGAAAAAAATAAAACTATAACTGATAAAATTGAGCATCTAGAAAATGATGTTATGAAATCATTTTTATGTTTACTTGAATATACTGACAATAAAATAATTTCTAATTTTATAGACTATACAAACAAAATAAATGATGAAAATATTTCTTTAAGAAATGTAGAATATGATTTTCAAATTACTGATAAAAACAAGTTTTATAATTACAAAAATAAATATCTTCTAAAAATAATATCAAAACTAACCAAAAAAATTGAAAACATTAATGAATATGTCATAAAAGATAGTATTCCTGATGGAGCGATATATGATAGTTCATCAGTTATTCTAATTGAGGCAAAAACTCAGAGCCCATTATATAGTGACCAAATTAAACGACATATAGAAAACTATATTCCGAATGCAATTGAAATAGAAATATTTTGGGAAGATATTTATAACTTTTTAATAAAATACATAGATATCTGTTCTGAGAAAGATAAATTTTTAATCCATCAATTTTGTGAATACTTAGATATTATTGGACTAAGCGATTTTTATAAATTTTCTTCAGAAGATTTTACTCCCCTACTTGCAAGTATAGAAACAGATGAGGAAGAAAGATATCAGCAACGTTATAACGTATTATTAAAACTAAAAAAAATTCATAGCAAACTTTGGCAACAATGGGGGAAATATAAATTTATTGATTATAAGATTACTCCTTTAACTAAAAAAGGAGAAGGATTATGGTTTGGATATTATAATTTTAAAGATAAAGCAAATCATACAAATTTAAATTTTAGTTTAAATAATGATGGATTTTATATTGATGTTAATGCTGAATTAAAAAAATCAACAACTAGATTTATATCAAATATCAATAAAGAAATGACACATTTCGATAAATTATTAGGTGAAATTCATTTTGATTATTTCTTAGAATTATTCATAAAATTACCTCTCAAACCAGAAAGTGCAAATGACTTTTATTGGAAACCGATTTTTAAATTACAAAAAATGGAAATTTCTAGTAAAAATATCATTTCAAAAATAAATCATATTGAAGAGAATTTTGAACAATTTAAAAAGGATATGATTGGTGAAGTTGAAAATAAATATTCAGCAAAAAATACAGACTATATAAAAAATACATATTGTGGAATTAATAGCAGAAAAATGAATCCATTATCATTTTGTGTTATTAGATTACGGTATCGGATTAATCAACAAGAACTATTGACAAAAGATAGAAAAACATTCTTTAGTGAGATTATAAAAGTATCAGAAATTTTTAGGAAAATAATAGATTTTGCCAATAAATAACTATTTGAAAATAAAGTATATAATCTTTGTCTGCACACGAACACCTTTAGCCATCGCCGGCGCTAAAGTGTTGGCTCGCGTTTCAAAGCGGTGGGAGCTTAGCGTTGGCGAATTTCATTAGCCCCCGGCGTCGCTCAGACTTGTTATACTGAATAAAAAGTGTTGGGAAAAGAGTATCAAAAATGGCTAAAATTTATTAAATTATTGAAGTAAAAATTCGAGGATAAATTGAATTATTTAGATAAAAAATATTTCGACAAATATGATAGAAAAATTGGAAATCAAATTAATTCTATAATTGATAAATTTGACTTCTCAGATAAACGTGGAAATTTTGAATATTTAACAAAATCCTCAGCAATATATTCCTCAAATATTGAAGGCAATAGTATTGATTTAAATTCATTCATGAATTATGAAATGAATAAAGATAAATTTAAAGTCGGAAAAGAAATTAAAGAAATAGAAGATTTAATATCAGCCTATGATTTTGCTCAAAATAATAAATTAACAGAATATAATATGCTTCATTGCCATAAAATTCTATCGGAAACGTTATTAATTAAAAGTAAAAGAGGTGATTACAGAATTGAACCAATTGGTGTATTTGGAAAATCCGGATTAGCATATATGGCTGTAGAACCAGAATTTGTTAAAAAACATATGCAAAATTTCTTTGATGAAGTATATGAATTACTATCTAAAAAATTATCAAAATCAGAAGTTTTTTATTATGCTTCATTTATTCATCTTCGATTTGCTCATATTCATCCATTTAGAGACGGTAATGGAAGAATTGCAAGATTATTAGAGAAATGGTTTATCGTAGAAAAATTAGGAAAAAACTTCTGGAAAATACCTTCCGAAGAATATTATAAAGAACATCAACAACTATATTATGATACAATAAACCTTGGTGTAAATTTCTATGAATTGAACTATGATGAATGTTTAGATTTTTTAGAAATCTTACCCAATTGTTTAAAATAGCTGTAACGAACCTACTTTGCATTCATGATCGCCCGTACCCGGGCGTCAGCAGGCAAGTCCGTAGATTTTTTCCCACTATAAATCCTATTGAGCCATAAAGGGTGACAAATCAGAAAATTGTTGGGCGGATGTACTGATGCCGCAAATTAAAATCAGATGTCAATTTTGGGATTTTCTTTAATAAAAACCGCAATCAGCCGGCTCAGATAGGATTTTTGGCTGCCCGTCATGTAGCCATAGCCAGCCAGGGCAGCGATCAGGGCGCCTGTCACATCGGTGATCAAATCCCACATTGTATCGTGCAGTCCGGTTTTTTGCATATTTAAGCCTAATAGCTGGTCAACAGAAAACTCAAAAATTTCCCAAACCGTACCAATTGAAACCGCAAAGGAAAAAGTAAAAACCGCAATCCAAAAGGGCTTGGAGGATATTTTGTTGGTTTTATTCAAGTAGTATAAAATGATAAAGCCTATACAACCAAAGGCAATTGCCGAGATAAAGTGTAATAAAATATCCCACCACCAAAAGCGGTCATAAAAATTACCGATTTCCCCCAGAAACAGACTGGCGAAAAGAAAAAGTACAATGGCAATTTCAAAATCAAGCGGTATTTTGATTTTATACCGGTCCTCTATCCGATAGGGGATCAGGGTTAATATTAACGCAACTATTGAAATTAAACTGTTTAACCACGCATGAGTAATAATGGCGGTAATAAAGGCGATGATCAGAGTGATTCGAATAATAAACGTTGATATTTTGAATATTTTCTGTTTTACCATAACAGTTATAATATGACTATTTTAAGGGAAAAATCTAAGAGAATTTATGGATTTGACTGACAAATAGATTTTTCTCTCTATGATTTTCGAATAAATATTTTAAAAATTCTAAAATTAATTTGCATATTCAAAATATCCTTTGTAATATTATTTCGAATTAATTTTAAAAATATTCGAAAGATAAACAATGAGTAAAGCAGAAAAAACCAAAGAAAAGATATTGGAAGCCACCAAAGAATTGGTGGAGGAGATCGGGCCCGACAGCATCACCATGGAAATTCTGGCGAAAAAAATCGGCATGGGCAAGGCCAGTATCTATTATCACTTTAAAAATAAAGACGAGATCATAACAGAGGTGGCAAAAATAGAAGGACGCGCCATTCAGCGTGAAGTTTATAAAGCCATACAACAAAAGAATGATCCCAAATCTAAATTATTGGCCTTTGTTACCACGCGCATTAAGCATGTTAAGAAGATTGCCGGGTTTTATGGTGAAGACCAGTTACAAAAGAACCTGCATAAATATTATTTTGCTTTTGAGGAATTTCAGCGTCAGTTCTATGACTTTGAGGAAAATCTGCTTTTTTCCATTTTGGAAGATGGTATGGAAAAAGAAATTTTCGATATTGAAAACCTCAGGTTAACAACCAGCGCCTTGCTATCGGGATTACGGGGAATTGAATACCAATGGACTTTCAATGCCAGTGTTGATGAGGCAATCGGACAGGCCAAATTGTTGCTGGAACTCTTGATCAACGGCATCAAAAAGCGCTAAAAAAATTTATATAACTTCCGAACATTTTTATGAATAATTCGAAAAACTAACTTGATTGGAGATAATATGAGACAATTGAACAAGATTTTAATCCTGCTTGCTGTACCGGTGCTGATTTTTGCGCAGCAGACACTGACCCTGGAAGACTGTCGTAAAAGAGCATTGATACACAATCACAAGATAAAAATTGCCCGGGAAAACCGTTCGGCAGCAGAATCCAATGTGAAACGCTCACGCACTGCTTTTTTGCCGAAAATCAGTTTTACCGGCAGTTATCTGCATATGACCAATAAATTCAACTATGAGATCGATGAAATGTCGATTCCCATTGGTAATAAGGACGGCAGTTTTGATGCGGAACATTTGGAAACAGTTACCGGCCCCGATGGAAACCCGCTGACCAATCCTGATGGATCGCCGGTAATGATGCCCAAAAACTGGCTGCATTTTCCCGGTACAGAATTGAAACTGGGAGAACATAATAATTATATGCTGAATGTGGGGCTGACACAGCCGCTCTTTACTGGAGGAAAGATTCTGCAGCAATACAAAATCAGTAAGAGCATGGCCGCTATAGCCAAAGAACAGGAAGTGTTATCCAATTCTGAAGTGATCCTGAAAACCGACGAACTCTTTTGGAAAATCATTTCTGTAACGGAAAAGGTGAAACTGGCACAGGAATATGTCAATCTTGTGAAAACCCATATCGAGGAATTAAACCATTACCTTGACGAAGGGCTGATAACCAATAATGCCTTGCTGAAAGCAAAGGTCAAACTGAATGAAGCCAAGATGAACTTGTTGAAAGCGGAAAACGGGCGGGAACTGGCGAAAATGGCTCTTTGTCAGCATATTGGCCTGCCATTGCAAAGGGATATACAACTACAGCAGAGCAAGGAACCGAAAGTTATGGCACTGAATCAGCAAATCGTCAATGACCAGGGAGCGGAAAATCGCCGCGAACTGTCGATTCTTCAAAAACAGATTGATATCAATCGTTCCGTGGAAAAGATTGCTTTTTCCCGGTATCTTCCTGATATTGTGTTAACCTCAAATTATATGACTTTAAATCCCAATCCTTATAATAGTTTTGAAGATGAATTCGGGAGTGATATCACCGTTGGTGTCTCTGCTCAATTTGAAATATTCAACTGGAATGCCCGTGGTCATAAACGGGCCTCTGCCCGCCACCTGCGTAAAGCAGCCGAACAAAGATATGAAGAGAGTAAAGCAATGATCAAACTGGATATTCAGCAGGCGGCTTTTCGCGTCAATGAAGCGGTTAAAAAAATCACCCTGGCGGAATCCAATATGGAGCAGGCTGAAGAAAACCTGGCGGTAACCCGCGATAATTTCAAAGAAGGTCTCGCAAAAAGCACTGATGTGCTGGATGCGCAAACCCTTTGGCAGGACGCAAAATCAGAATTGATCGACAGCAAAAGCGAATACCAGATCAATCTGACACATTACAAAAAAGCCATCGGACAATTATCAAATAAAGAACAAACAATAAATTAAGGAGATAGAATAATGAAAAAAATAATTGCCGTCACTTTATCACTATTGCTCATGTTGTCAGCCTGCTCCCGTGAAACAGAGGACAAGGTTGAAGAAACTAAAAATCCTTATGTAAAAACGGCCACTGTAGACCGGGAAACATACCAGCCGGTTTTAAATTTCAGTGGTAGCGTGTTTGCCAGCCAGGAAGCGAATCTGAGTTCCGTATTGCCCGGTAGGGTGGAGAGATTTTTGGTTTCCGCAGGCCGGCAGGTGAAAAAAGGAGACTTGATCGCGGAACTGTCGGGAGAATTACTCACTCAGGCGCAGCTGGAATATGAAACCTATAAAAAAGATTTCGGACGGGTATCCCGGCTTTATGAAAAAGGCAGTTTGCCGGAGCAGAAATATGACCATGTTAAAGCGCAATATGAAGCCAAAAAAGCCAATTATGAACTGGTCCGGAAGAACACCCAAATTCGCGCTCCCTTTGCCGGCATTGTGACAAAAAAAATGATTCAGGAAGGGGAGAGTTTTATTGTTATGAATCCGGGGTTGGAGCCGGGATATTCCCATGCCTCCGGCGTGGTCCGGCTGATGGATTATTCCCGGGTGAAAATCGAAATTCATGTGAGTGAAAAAGACTTTGGCCTTCTGCAGCCAGGTATGTCAGCAGAAATTACTGTAGAGGCTTATCCGGAACAAAAATGGACCGGCAAGATCAGCCGGCTCGCCCATACCTTCGACACAATGACCAAAACCGCGGAAGTGACAATTGAAGCTGACAACGAGGATTTGAAATTAAAGCCTGGCATGTTTGCAAAAGTTGCGATTCCAGTTCAGGAACAGCAGGCCATTTTTGTGCCACTGAATGCCATTGCCCGGCAACCGGGTACCGGCAATGATTATGTTTTTACGGTCACGAATTCTACTGTGGAAAAGAAGCCGGTTGAACGGATCACTACCAAAGGTGATCGCGTGGCAGTATCCGGTTTGAAACCCGGCGACACAATTGTTATCGAAGGAAAATCCAAATTGCGCAATGGCGCCAAAATTAATGTCAGCAAACAATAAGGAGCATAATTCATGAAATTACCACATATATCAGTTAAACGGCCGGTTGCCACCGCCATGCTCTTTTTGGCGATTTTATTGTTTGGTGTTGTTTCCATGTTTCAACTGCCTTTGGATCTGCTGCCGGACCTGGAGTTGCCGGTTCTGACCGTAATCACCCCTTATCCCGGCGCCTCAGCGGAAGAAGTGGAAAAACAGGTGACTCAGCAGGTCGAAAAATTTCTCTCCGGTACTGAAGACCTCAAAAATATTACTTCACAATCCAAGGAGAATGTTTCCTTTGTTCAAATGGAATTTGACTGGGGCGCGGATTTGGACAATGCCTCAAATAATGCCCGGGACTTGTTGGAAATGGCTAAAATGGAATTGCCGGATGATGCAAACAATCCGATTATCTATAAATTCAGTTCCTCCAACGCGCCGGTGATCATTTACAATGTCAGCGCCCGTGAAAGTTATCTTGGATTGGAAAAAATTCTCGAAGATGAAATTTCATCACCCATTCAAAAAATAGACGGGGTGGCAACGGTATTGTTCATCGGTACACCGAAACGGGAAATCAAGGTCAATGTAGATCCGCAGAAATTGAAAGCCTATGGGTTGTCCGTTCAGGGGATTGCCACTGTGCTGGAGGCGGAAAATGTCTCCATCCCCGGTGGTAATATTAAATCGGAACAGAATGACATCTCGCTACGGGTTCCAGGAGAATTTGAAAACATTAAGGCCATTGAAAATTGCGCATTGACCAGCCTGGCGGGAAAAACCGTCTACCTGAAAGATGTCGCCACTGTCAGCGACGGTTTCAAAGATATTGATGTTTTTGCGACCTCCCGTTTTGGAAGGGGAGTGGTGATGATGGTGCAGAAGCAGTCCGGCGCCAATACTGTGGAAGTGGTCAATAATATTCGCGAAAAAGTAGCGGATCTGCAGGGCCGGTTGCCGGAAGATGTTCAAATCAAAGAACTGCTGGGAACGGATGAGATTGTGGTGGAGGCGATTCGCAACCTGGCTATGACTATTTTTTGGGCGCTACTTTTTGTTGTTCTGGTGGTTTTTCTCTTTTTAAGAGACTGGCGCGGGAGTTTGATCGTCTTTCTGACAATTCCCTTTTCCCTGATTGTTTCCTTTTCCCTGATGTACTCAATTGGCTGGACCATCAACATTTTTTCCCTGATCTCCCTGATCATTGCGCTGGGAATGGTGGTGGATGCCGCCATAGTCGTCTATGAAAATATTACCCAGCATGTGGAAAAAGGGGAAAAACCGAAACTGGCGGCGGTTTTTGGCACCAGTGAAATGGGGATGGCAATTTCCGCCTCTACAGCCACCACGATTTCTGTATTTTTGCCAATGATCTTCCTCGGTGGTATTGCCGGGATTTTATTCCGGCAATTGGCGATCCTGGTATCCGTAACATTGCTGACGGCCCTGTTTACTTCACTGACCTTAACGCCGATGGTCTCTTCGCAACTGTTAAAACCCCTGGAGAAACGGAAAAAGGGGCATGGTAAATTATTTAAGTTTTTTGAGAAAATTTTTACGGCTGGTGAAAATGCCTACAAGCAGGCCCTGAACTGGTCCATCCGGCATAACATGATAGTGATTCTCATTGTCCTCCTTTTATTTGGCGGAACAGTATATATGGTACGGTATGTCGAAACCGATTATCTTCCCAATTTTGACGCCGGTGATATCGTAGTGGTTTTTGAAACTGAAGTGGGAACCAGCGCCGAAAAGACCAACCAGGTGGCGGAAAAAGTAAAAGAGATCATGACAGAAGAAATACCCGAACGGGTTGACGGCTCATTGTTTTCCATTACCGGACAAACAGAGGAAGGATTGCTGACCTCAGTGGGGTTTCAGGAAGGGAAAAATATTGCCAATATTATGACACATTTGGTGTTATGTAATGAACGGGAACGGTCCGCCGAGGAAATTGCGGAAGCCATTCGCCCGCAGATAGAAAAGATTCCTGAAATTGCAAATTTTCATATTACCGCCGGCAGTGTTTATTCCTCAGCCATTTTAGGCAGTGTGAAACCCATTGAAATCGAAGTGACCGGCAATGACCTTGATCAAATCAATACTACAGCGGAAGAGCTGAGAAGAAAAATTGAAAAATTAAACATACTCACTGATTTACAAACAACAATTGATAAGGGAAAGCAGGAAGTGGTTTTTGATATTGACCGGGAAAGGGCGTCAAACCTGGGGCTGAACGCGATGATGATCGCCTCCCAGGTACGCCGGGCAATTTATGGTACGGGTGCCGGCAAATATTCCGATCAGGGTGAAGAGTATGAGATCCGTATTCGATATACGGATAATTACCGCAGCAATATCAACGAGTTACAAAATATTGTGCTGACTAATCTACGGGGAGAACAAGTAAAAATATCCCAGGTAGCTGATCTGAAAATGGATACCAGTCCGCAATTGATCCGGCGTAAAAGCCAGCAGCGGATTGTAAAGGTACAGGCTTCTTTGAATATCGGCGCTTCGCTCAGTAAAGCCGCGGAAGAAGTGCAGACGATACTGAAGGATTATGATTTACCCCAGGGAGTGGATGTTCAACTGAAAGGGCAGGTTTCCGAGCAGGGCCGGTCTTTCGGTGATTTGCGTCTGATTTTTGTCCTGGGAATATTACTGGTCTACATGGTTATGGCCGCCCAGTTTGAGTCCTTTAAAAATCCCTTTATCATCATGTTTGCTATTCCTCTGACAATTATTGGTATTGTCTGGGCATTTTTGCTGACAGGGACTACCTTGAGCATTAATTCTTTCATCGGTGCCATCATGCTGATCGGGATTGTGGTGAACAATGGTATTGTTTTAGTAGACTATATGGATCTGCTGGTTGCCCGGGGATATGAATTCTATGATGCGGTGCTGGAAGGTGGCCGTTCGCGATTTCGTCCGGTGCTGATGACCTCACTGACCACGATTCTGGCAATGGTGCCAATGGCTACCAGTTCCGGTATGGGCAATGAAATGTTTGTACCCATTGGAATCACGATGATTGGCGGCCTGCTGGTCTCCACTTTTATTACATTACTGTTTGTGCCGTCGCTCTATGTGGTATTCAACAGGAATAAAAATAAGGCTGAAAATTGATGGCGGTTTGTGTTATCCAGCCGATAAAAGGAGTAAAACATGAAGATGATATACTGTACTTATAATGTAAGCGTGACCGATGATCTGCAAAAAATATTGCAGGAACTGGAAATTGAGAACTACCAGGTTTTTGAAAATATTCTGGCCAAGACCAGCGGTTCGGTTCCCCGGCTGAATACGCCGGTCTGGCCGGGGATGAACAATTCTGTTCTGATACAGCTTCCGGAAACATCAGATTTGCAGGAGCGAATTCAGCAATATAACCAAAAGACCAGGGACGACAGTGAAAAAATATTTTGTTACCAATGGGAAGTCGAACCGCTAAATTGACTAAAAAAAAGATGAAAATGTAATGAATAAAGAAACAAAAGGCTTTATTAATGGTAATAAAATGGTTAAGATTAATGGAGTTGATCTTTTCCAGTTAGCATAGCAAGATGCCGGTGTTGGAAAAAATTTCCCTGTATGCAAGAAAAAATTTTGTCCGGCCGCAGGAGTTTGAAGTCGGTTTAAGAGTTGGTATACAAATTGTTAAAAGAAAACAACTGTTTGAAAATACCAGTAAGCTAAGACAATCAAAAAATCAAAAATGATAAGTTTACTTGCAAATAAAAACCGATCCGGTTATATTACCCGGTTAACATAAATTGTGAAAAAAGTAACAATGTTCCATATACCACAAAGCCCAAAGGAGATTTTTTAATGGATGTAAAACTCGAAAAACTAATTGACAAAATTAAAACCGAGGGTGTCGAGCAGGCGGAACAGGAAGCAGGGCAAATTATTCAAAATGCCAAAAAAGAAGCAGACCAGATTGTTAAAGGGGCCAATAAAAAAGCCGACCAAATAATCGAAGATGCTAAAACTGAAACCGAAAAACTGCAAATCAGCGGAAAATCAGCCCTGAAACAGGCTGAAAGAGATGCTGTGCTCGTAACCAAAGAAAGAATCACTGACATTCTTAACAATGTCTTTAAAAAAGAAATCAGTGAAAATTTGAAACCCGATATTGTCGTGGAACTGATCAAAAAAATGGTGGAAAATTCCGGCGACGATCAGAAAATGAAAGCATTGGTCAGTCAACAGGATATTGATGAATTGGAAAAATTGCTGGTATCCAAAGCACAAAAAGGACTGGCTGATACAGTTGAGATCAAAGTGGACCGCGGAGTTTCAAAAGGATTCAGAATCGGCAAAAAAGGTGAAGATGTTTATTATGATTTCACCGATGAAAGCATTGCTGAATTCCTGCGTGAATTTTTAAATCCATCAATCAAAAAAATGTTAAGTGAATAATGGACAGATATTATTATATTGCCGCCCAGCTGCCGATGCTGCAATTTGACAGCGATATTGACTTTACCCAAGAGAAGTTATATTATGAAACGGAAAAATGGCTGGGAAGCAAGGATATTCGAATTCTGGAAGAAACCGATATCAATAATACGGATATCAAATCTTCTGATCCCGGTATTACCGCACAATATAAAAAATTCGAAACAAAGTTGAGAAATGAACTGGTGGCCTGGCGCAAAGCCAAAAAAGAAGGTTATGAGCACAAAACCACACTGGTTCCCCTCAATCTCCTCAAAGAAAATAATCCCCTGGAAATTGAAAAAGAACTACTCCAACTGCGCTGGAATTACCTGGAGGAATTGGGGCTGGAACATTACTTTGATTTGGAATTTTTGATCGTGTTCAATTATAAACTGCAGATACTGGGAAGATTGAAATCCTTTGATAAAGAAAAAGGTGTTGAAAATTTTAAACAATATACTGAAGTAGGCATATGAGTAAAAACACAGGAAAAATAACAGGAATTGCCGGTAACATGATTACTGTAAATGTCCCCGGTGACATTATACAGAATGAGATCGGCTATGCGACAACCGGCGATGAACGGTTAAAAGCAGAAGTAGTAAAAATACAGGGTGACTCCGCTTTTATGCAGGTTTTTGAAAGCACCAAAGGCCTCAGCATCGGAAATACGGTAGAATTTTCCGGCGACATGCTTTCTGTAGAGTTAGGTCCGGGAATTCTGGGCATGGTTTATGACGGATTGCAAAATCCCCTGAATGAGTTGGCAAAAGAGCATGGCTTTTTCCTAAAAAGAGGCGCGGTAATCGAACCTCTGGACAGGAAAAAAAACTGGACCTTTACTCCCACGGCCAAAACCGGTGACAAGGTCAGAGCCGCTGACAAACTGGGGACGGTAAAAGAAGGTATTTTTGATCATCCGATCTTTGTACCCTTTCATTTCATGGGTGACTATGAACTAATTGAAATCGTTGATGAAGGTGATTACAATGTGGAAAATGTCATTGCCAGGGTCAAAGATGAACAGGGTGACATTCACGAGTTGAAAATGTATTTCAAATGGCCGGTGAAACTGTCAATTGATAATTACCGCGACAAAATGGTTCCCAAGGAACCGATGGTGACACAAACCAGAATCATCGATACATTTTTTCCTGTCGCCAAAGGTGGTACCTATTGTATTCCGGGACCTTTCGGTGCGGGAAAAACCGTATTGCAGCAGGTTACCAGTCGCTTTGCCCGTGTGGATATTGTGATCATCGCGGCTTGCGGTGAACGTGCCGGTGAAGTGGTGGAAACACTGCGTGAGTTTCCGGAAATCACTGATCCGCGGACCGGCAAATCTTTAATGGAAAGAACGATTATTATTTGTAACACCAGTTCAATGCCGGTAGCGGCCCGTGAGTCTTCGGTTTATACAGCCGTAACCCTGGGTGAATATTACCGACAGATGGGACTGGATGTATTAATGCTGGCGGACTCCACGTCAAGATGGGCGCAAGCCATGCGTGAACTGTCCGGGCGTCTGGAAGAAATTCCCGGTGAAGAAGCCTTTCCGGCTTATCTGGAATCCAGAATCGCGCAATTTTACGAGCGCGCCGGACTGGTAGAACTCAATGACGGCAGCAACGGCAGTTTGACGATCGGTGGTACCGTAAGTCCCGCCGGCGGTAACTTTGAAGAACCGGTGACCCAGTCTACACTGAAAGTGGTGGGGGCGTTTCACGGACTATCCCGGGACCGTTCCAATGCCCGTCGTTATCCGGCCCTTGATCCCCTTGACAGTTGGTCAAAATACAATAGCTTTATCGAAGATGAAAAAATCGCTGATGCCCGTGAATTCCTCAAACGAGGCAATGAAGTTCACCAGATGATGCAGGTGGTGGGCGAAGAAGGAACCTCTATCGATGATTTTATCGTATATTTAAAATCGGAATTTCTGGACAATGTCTACCTGCAACAAAATTCCTTTGATGAAGTCGATGGCGCAAGTTCCCCGGAACGCCAAAAATATGTATTTGACAAGATACTGAAAATTCTGGATGCAGAATTTCTGTTCAAAGATAAACAGGACGCCCGAGATTTCTTTAACTCACTGCGCTCCAAATTCATTGACATGAATTATATTGACATGGAAAATGATAAGTTTAAAGATCAAGAAGAAGACATTAATAAATTGATTAAGGAAAAAGCGAAAAATGCAGAAAGTTTATAATAAGATACTAAGTGTCTCAGGAAATGTAATTACAGTCAGAGCTTCCGGTGTTTCTTATGAAGAACTGGCTGAAATTAAAACCCGCCGTGGTAAATCTCTCGCCCAGGTGATCAAACTTGATGAAGATTTAGTGTCTCTTCAGGTCTTTGCCGGTAGCCAGGGAATTGCCACAAATGATGAAGTTCGCTTCCTCGGTAACCCCATGCGCGTTACATTTTCTGAAGATATGTTAGGACGAGTGTTCAATGGAAGTGGTGTACCCCGGGATAAAGGCCCCTCCCTTAATGATAACCTGATTGAAATTGCCGGCCCCTCCGTGAACCCTGCGAAAAGAATTATTCCAGAAAACATGATCAGAACCAATATTCCCATGATTGATGTGTTCAACTCTCTGGTAAGGTCACAGAAACTGCCGATTTTTTCAGTTTCCGGTGAACCCTATAACCAACTCCTGGCGCGAATCGCCATGCAGGCGGAAGTTGATACCATTATTCTTGGCGGCATTGGTTTGAAATATGACGAATATATGTACTTTAAAAATGAATTGGAAAAAGGCGGCGCTTTGGACCGCACCGTATTTTTTATGCATACCGCTTCCGATCCCATTGTAGAAGGTTTAATGGTACCGGATCTGGCCCTGGCAGTAGCGGAAAAATTCGCTCTCAATGGCAAGGATGTACTGGTGCTGTTGACGGACATGACCAACTTCTCCGATTCATTAAAAGAAATTGCGATCACCATGGAACAGGTGCCATCCAATCGTGGATATCCCGGCGATCTTTACTCACAGCTGGCGGCCCGCTATGAAAAAGCCGTTGACTTTGAAGGTTCCGGATCAGTCACAATTTTGGCAGTAACCACCATGCCAGGTGATGATGTTACCCATCCCGTACCGGATAATACCGGATATATTACGGAAGGACAGTTTTATCTGAGAAACGGCCGGATCGAGCCTTTTGGTTCCTTAAGTCGTCTGAAACAGCAGGTCAATGATAAAACCCGGGATGACCATCGCGCTATTATGGACGGAATGATTCAGTTATACGCTGACTACAATGAAACTGAAGAAAAGCGATCAATGGGATTCCGTATGACAGACTGGGACAAAAAATTGCTTAAATATGGTGAAATGTTTGAGTCGGGAATGATGGACCTTTCCGTAAATATTCCCCTGGAAAAAGCCCTGGACCGGGGCTGGGAAATTCTGGCGGAATGCTTCAAACCGGAAGAAACCGGTTTGAAATCTGATTTGATCAAAAATTTCTGGCCCAAGGAAAGCGAAGCCAAAGACCTTGAAGAAGAGGATGATTCCGAAGCGAAAAAGGCCCAGCAAAGTAAAGAAGAAGATCAGCCGGAAGCCAAAACCGACAAGACTAAAGAAGAAGACCAGAAAAAAGACAAGGCCAAGGGCGGAAAAGATAACAAAAAGACCGATGATAATGCCAAAAAAGACAAAAAAGATAACTTGACCAAGGAAAAATAATGGCAAAGATTCGATTAACAAAAAACGAATTAAAAACGCAGAAAGATCAATTAAAACGATTTACCCGTTACCTTCCGACACTGGAATTAAAAAAGGCCCAATTGATCTCAGAAGTTCGTCGGATTAATCATGAAATCAAAGATATCCGGGAAAAAATGGCCGCACAGGAAGCCGGTATCAAGCCTTGGATCGATGTCTTTGGTGAAGATATTGACCTGAGCGAACTGTTCAGTGTTGAAGAAGTTATCACGGAAACCGGGAATATTGCCGGTATTGATATACCGATTTTTAAAGAGGTAAAATACGAAGAGAAGGAATATGATCTGTTCGATACGCCTCTCTGGGTTGACCGTGGATTGGAAGAGGTCAAAAAGCATGTTGACCTGAAAGTCAGAATATCAATTATGGAACAGCAGATTGAAGCCCTGGAAAAGGAACTGCAAACCACAATTCAGCGTATCAACCTGTTCGATAAAATCAAGATCCCGGAAGCTAAAGCAGCTATTAAAAAGATACGGATTTATCTTGGCGATGTGCAGACTGCCGAAGTGGTACGAGGAAAAATCTCAAAGAAAAAAATTGAGAAGAAAAAAGAAAAGGCCATTGCATGATTGTTAATATGAAAAAAGTCACTCTTTTAATGAGTGCTGACCATAAAAATCAGGCCCTGGAAAAGCTACGACAAGTGGGGGTTTTACATATTCACAATGTAAACCAGCCTGTGGATGAAAGTATTTCCTCATTGCAGTCAGATGTCAGTGCGGCGGAAAGCGCTTTGAAAGCATTAGAAGAACATCGGGAAGAGGTCAATCAAAAAACAAAAGACAATCCCCATGAAATCGTCAAAGAATTTCACAAACTGGAAACTAAAAAAGAACGCCTGGAAGATGAAATCGTGGAAATTCTTGATGAATACAATTGGTATCAGAAATGGGGAAAAATCAATATAGATGATCTCGATTATCTGGCTGATAAAGGACTCTATGTAAAATTGTATGAAGCCGATAAATCGGTAAAGAAAAAATTACCCGAAGATAAAATCGTCTTTGTGGTTGATGAAACCAAAAGCGGCTTGTTACTGGCCATGATATCCGATGACAAAGATGCCAGACTTTTGGATTTGAAACCCGAAAGCCTCCCGGAAAACCCCTTCGATGAAGTGGAACGGGAAGTGGATGTCTATAAAAAACAAATTGGATCTGTCAAAAAGGAAATCAGACAAATGGCTGATTTTTATGATTTGATAGAACTGTATAAAAATGACCTGGAACAAAAACTGGAATTTCAACTGGTCAAGCACGGAATGGGAAGCGCGGAAGTCATCAGCTATCTCCAGGGCTATTGCCCGGAAGAAAAGATCGATGATCTGAAGCAAACCGCCGAAACAGCCAATTGGGGTTACATGATCGATGAACCGAAAGAAACAGATAATCCGCCGACATTACTAAAAAATGAAAAATGGGTCAGAATGATTCAGCCTGTTTTTGATTTTCTCGGTACTGTTCCAGGGTATAGAGAATATGACATCAGTAAATATTTTCTGGTCTTTTTTGCCGTTTTCTTTGCCATGATCATCGGAGATGCAGGATATGGCGTACTGTTTTTGGTGGGAGCGATCTTTGCTCGCACAAAAGTGAATAAAGGCCAGAAAACACCCGAAGCATTAAAATTATTATTTTTGCTGAGTATTACAACTATTACCTGGGGAACCATTACCGGTAACTGGTTTGGTTCAGCTGTCGTCTCCGGTTTTCCGCCGATGAAAGCCCTGACGATACCACAAATTGCTACCTTTCCGGAATTATTTCCCGGCCAGGAAATCGATGCCCAATCCAAAATTATGTTCATTTGTTTTGTCCTTGCTTTAGTGCAGTTGGGACTGGCAAATATTATGAATTTTATGAATGAGTTTCCATCGCTAAAAAGTTACTCTCACCTGGGCTGGTTGTCACTGATGGGCGGCTTGTTCTTCCTGGTCCTGAACCTTGTATTGGGTCAGGATATGCCACAAGGGGGAATAGCTCAAATTTTAATCTATGGCGGATTAGGCGGAATTATTGTCTTTGGCGCTCAGGAAAAAGGCAAAAGTTTTGTCAAAGGACTGTTGGGTGGACTTGGCGGTGCATTCAATACATTTCTTGACTCTATTTCGTCCTTTTCAAACATCATTTCTTATATTAGACTTTTTGCTGTGGGAATGGCCTCTGTGGCGATTGCCTCCAGTTTTAATGAAATTGCCGCACCGATGCTCAAGGGATTTGCATTGCCCGCCGGTATTCTTGTATTGCTGATCGGGCACGGACTTAATATTGTGATGGGCATGCTTTCTGTAATTGTGCATGGCATTCGTCTCAATGTGCTGGAATTTTCCGGACAGTTGGGTATCGAATGGAGTGGCTACAAATATAAACCGTTTAAAGATAAAAAATAAAAAGGAGATCTTTTATGAATATTGGATTAATAGGACCGGCCGCAGCATTAGGACTAGCAGCACTTGGCTCTGCTTTAGGGACCGGTGTCGCTTCACAGGCAGCAGTAGGGGGTTGGAAAAAATGTTTCATAAATAACAAACCGGCACCTTTCTTACTGGCCGCTTTTTCCGGCGCGCCTTTGACACAGACCATTTACGGCTTTTTATTGATGCTTTTCATTGGAAATAGTGTTGGAAACGTATGGACGGACCTGACAATGTTCCATGCTGCTATTGGTGTTTTTGGTGGTGTTGCCATGGGACTTTCCGCATGGATGCAGGGAAAAGCAGCAGCCCGCGCCGCTGACGCCCTGGCTGAAACCGGTAAAGGTACGGCGCTGTATTTTATGGTAATCGGTATTGTGGAAACTGTTGCACTTTTTGTGATGGTGTTCTTGCTTTTACTGGTTAACACAAAACCAGTGTAAATTCCATAAAACTATTGGATACTAACAACAAGTAAGTAGACAATACAAACACATTTAAAAGCAGAATTTACCATGATGGAAGATTCTGCTTTTATTATATGAAATAGCCTGCTAAAAGCGTGAATAATATTGGTATCAGGTCTCTTTGTTCTTATCCTTACCGTATTTTTTATTGTAATATTCAGGATATAAGTCCTTTAGACAGTCCGGGCAAATACTGTGGGTAAATTTGGCCTCGGTTTTTTGGGAAATGTACTTTTCCACCGATTGCCAGTAGCCCTCATCATCCCGTACCTTTTTACATTTGGCGCAGATGGGCAGTAATCCTTTAAGGGTTTTTACTTCATCCAGGGCCTGGCGTAGTTTTTTGATAGTTTGCTGCAAGGTTATATGGGTCTTTACCCTGGCCAGCAACTCATGAGAATTAAAGGGTTTGGTAATGTAATCTACCGCGCCGATCTTAAATCCGGCAATAATATCGTCCATATTACCACGGGCTGTCAGAAAAATGACCGGAATATCCCGGGTTTGCTCTTCTTTTTTTAATTGTTCGCAGCTTTCGATACCATCCATGACCGGCATCATGATATCCAGCAGTATCAGGTCCGGCCGAATATTCCTGGCAACCTGTAATCCTTCTCTTCCGTCCGTTGCAATGGCTAATTCATAGCCTTCGTTCTTAAGGACACGGCCCAGCACCTGGATATTGGTGGGGGAGTCTTCGACAATAAGTATGGTTGGATTTTTCATATTGCTAGTTCTTTTTCCTAATTTATTGGTTTATCGCTAATAAAAGAATTAATTTTTTGTATAATGTTGGGGAATTCTTTTAGCAGTTGCTTGATATTATGTATTTCAAAGTTGTCAATCGCCGATCGCAGCTGTTTTGTCCAGTCATTTAATATCCAGATATTATTGGCCTCGCCAACAGCCGCAACATCATCACACAATTCCTCAATATTGCTGATGATCATATTTTCCTGGTATTCTTTACATTTCGGTAGAAATTCAATCTCAAGAAAAATCAACATTCTTTTGATCCGTTCTTTAGGCATGGATTTGGGCAATATGTTTTTTGGAGTACGCCGCTGGGCCGGCTCCGCAGTCTGGTAATCGATCAGTGTGGCCATTGATTTTAGCAGGGTGTCTTTGTTAATTGGTTTATAAACGGTCTGGCAATTATCCTTGTTTGACATTTTATGGGTCAATGAATCGATATCGGATATCAGGATGATCACCGGAATATTTTTGGTGTTCAATAATGAATCAAAGGCGGAGAAGTCCTCAATTTCTTTTAGTAAACTTTGATTGATAATGAGAAGACTGGGGTTTTGATTTTCCAAAAAGGTGATCAAGGATTCTATTGAACTGACCTCATTGATCGTAATATCAAAATCAGCGAGAATGTTTTTTACCAGTAGCCGGTTGAATTTTGTTCTGTCGGCAATGACAATGGTCTTATTGGAAAAGTTTAATTTTGAAATATCAATATGCTCCAGTTCTGCTTTTTTAATTTCTGTCTTGTGGTTGACCCGGTTGATATGGGGTAGTTTAACTAAAAATTTTGTGCCTTTACCCGGCGTTGAGTCCATTTTTAGTTCACCCGAAAGCAGGGAGACAGACTTTTTTACGATGGACAGCCCCAGTCCTGTGCCGCCATAAGTCGCGTGGGATTGATTGTCCTGCTGGGAAAAGGGATGGAAGATTTTTTTCTGCTGACTTTTGGGTATACCGGTTCCGGTATCAGACACTGTAATATAAATATCAACGAAATCATCATCCAGTTTAGTGCTTTCTGCGGTTACCCAGATCCGGCCTTTTTCTGTAAATTTTACAGCATTGTCCAACAGATTGCGTATGATCTGGCTAAGGAGTTGTTGGTCCAGTTCAATGTAGCTGGGAAAATCTTCGGCAATCTCGAGACTGAATTTTATTCCCTTCTGATCCGATAAACTCTGGTAAACCTGGGCCAGATTATTGAGAAATTGATGGGTTTTTATTTCACTGTTGGTGATTTCGCGCTTTCCTGATTCCAGTTTGGAATAATCGAGAATATTATTGATTATTTCCAAAAGCGTGTTGCCGCTTTTTATGATTGAATTTAAAAAATTCAGATGTTGCTGCTGCTCAAGTTCATTGGATAAAATACCGGCAAATCCCATAATGGCATTGAGCGGTGTCCGTATTTCGTGGCTGATATTAGCAATAAAAGCGGCTTTGGACTTGTTGGCATAGCTGACTTCCGCGGCCAGTTTCTGGGCGTTTTTGACCGACTTTTTAAGTTCCAGATTGTTGGCTTCGACCTTGTTCTTTTCTTTATACAGCTGATGCTCTTTTTGTTTGATTTTGGAAATATCCTCAATGTAAGCGATGACGCCATTTTTTGCCAAGGGATAAATATCCCATTTGCATATCATCTGATTGTGACAATTTACTATTACCTGTTGTGGCTGTTCTGTGTTAGTGGCCAGGTCAATTTTTTCTTTGACGAAGTCGAGGCTTTGTAATGGTATAATATCTGCCAATCCATAGCTTTTGCCCCGCTCCATTTGAAATAATTTTTGCGCCCTTTGATTATACCGTATAAGCGTTAATTTTTGATTAAAATAAATAATTCCTAAAGGGCTATGGTCAAAAAGGGTCTGCAGATCCAATTCCGGCGGCAAAAGGGGCTTTACGCTTTTGAGATCCGTTAGAGCCAAG
Source organism: uncultured bacterium (assembly GCA_964498725.1). Lineage (GTDB taxonomy): Bacteria > Fidelibacterota > UBA2242 > UBA2242 > JAFGTP01 > JAFGTP01. The sequence continues at coordinate 20,311 of CAZCHS010000011.1, forward strand.
AGTGTTTTCTGATTATCATTTTTATATTTAGCCACATTCAATAATATTCGTCGAAAATCACCATTACTCTTTTTTAACCAGATAATTTCAGTGCCGGAATCTTTTATTAATTCATTAATATCAACGGGGTTCACATAATCATAGAAAAATAGTTTATTATCAATAATATTTTTAAGAAGGGATAATTTATACCCGGTGAAATTCTGAAACACCGGATTGATCTCAACAGGTATATCTTTCTCTAGCAGGAGAAGTGGTTGCGTTAAATATTTAATATCCTTTTCCATATTGTTTTAAAAATGTAAAACTTTCTAAGCCCTTAATTTTGTAAAATTATTAATTTAATCATGGATTATCAATTTATTCCTCTGAATAATGGCAGAATAATTGATTATATTATCAATAGTTATGCCAATTGCCGGACGAGTATTCTAAAGCCGATTTAAAATAACACTTGTTTTACCGCTTCTTTATTTGTATTTGCATACCTAATTGCTTGACATTAATTAATTTTATATCTAATATTTCACTCGATTTTTTTAAATAGGTAGACCGTTTATGAATATTTTAATATCATCTAAAAATAAAGATAAAATTAAAGAAATAAAAAAGATTTTCGATAATAAAAGTGTAAACTTATTGACATTAGATGCTTACATTGATGCCCCGGAAGTTGTGGAAGACGGGAACAGTTTGTTGGAGAACGCATATAAAAAGGCGAAAATGTTGTATGAATTCACAGGAATTCCTGCAATTGCCGATGATACCGGACTGGAGGTTGACGCCCTGAAAGGCGCGCCGGGAATTTATTCCGCCAGATATGCCGGAGAAAATGCAACTTATGATGACAATGTCAACAAATTGCTTTATGAAATGAAAGATGTGCCGGCAGAAAAACGAACTGCTCGCTTCAAAACCGTGGCTGTTTATTATTCCGATGCCATTGACTTTTACGAAGAAGGTACAGTGGAAGGAAAAATATTGACCAAGCGCAGCGGAACAGGCGGATTTGGATATGACCCTGTCTTTTATGTGGAGGCGTTAAACAAGAGTTTTGCGAATATGACAAACGACGAAAAAAATGAAATAAGCCATCGCGGTATTGCTTTTAAAAAGCTACATACCACATTTATAAACAAGGTATTAATAAAACAATGAGGTGTCACTCTTAAACATTGATACAGTTTTTTTGAATTAATTTTGAAATATTAACCAGAATATTTTTTAAGGGTGACCATAATTTGCATCGACAAATACAATTGCGAATTGCAATATTTTTATTTGTTTTAATTAATATTGTTTTTGCTCAAAACCAGGATACAACAGGCGTTACATTTCCAATTCAATACAATTGGCTGCAGAATCGGTATACCCCGATTGATATTTTTCAGCGGAAAGGTTTGAACCTGGTCTCAGAAAATTACGCGGCCTCAAATAAAGGATTGTTTGACCTGAAACTGCAGGGATTGAAAGAGGAGACCTATGTTGATTCCTCCGGCAATACCATTTATTTTTCTACAAAACTGGATAATCGCGATCTCTACTGGCCTGTGGCCATGGACCTGCAGGAGTATTATAACCGGAAAAAATACACCAATATGCGGGAAAATATTCGCCTGATGGGTATCGAAAATACCCGCAAGGCCGCCAGTACCGGCGGAAACCGCTCGTTGGAATTGATCGGTGCCGATATTGCCGGGCAGAAAGTGGCGTTGCGTGTATCCGGTAACATTAACATTTCCGGACAGCTGAATAATCGCCAGCGCAGTATGGTAGCCACCAATATTCAGGACGGGAAATCTTCAGATTTTAAGATTGACCAAAAAATGCGCTTCAATATTGAAGGAACCATTGGCGACCGTATCAGTATTTTGGTGGATCAGGACAGTGAGCGCTCCTTTGATTTTGAAAATAATATGCGTATCCATTATACCGGCAAAGAAGATGAGATCGTCCAGAATGTCAGCGCCGGTAATATTTCCCTGGCGCTGCCGGGAACCAAATATGTGACTTTTTCCAGTAAAAACAGCGGCCTGTTCGGAATTAAGGCAGATATGAAATTTGGCCCCATTAACCTGACCACCATTGCCAGTGTGGAAAAAGGTGAAAAGCAAAAGATGAGCTGGGAAGGCGGCGCCCAGAAAACCGAGATTGATATCCCCGAATACCAATATGTCCGCGACAAATATTTCTATCTTGACAAAGAATTTCGCGCCAGGCACTGGGAGGGTTTCATTGAAACCGGACTTTTTCAACCGAACAATGAAGTCGTCAGACAGTTGGAAGTCTACAAATCCGTAGACTATGAATCCGCCAGTTCTGTAGAAGGTGTGGCCTATGTTGATCCCAACAATCCGGAAGAATTTGAGTCTGATAATAAGACCGGATATTTCGAACGACTGGAAGAAGGGGTTGATTACTCTTACAGCGCTGATTTTGGCTTTATACAAATGCATAAGACTTTTCAGAATGAGGTATTAGCGGCAGTTTATACCGTCAGGGACAAACAGAGTGATAATATTATTCGCGCTTACGGAGACTGGAACCGTGATCCGCGGGATACAACGGCAACAGATGTCAGTCTGAAACTGATCAAAACCAATGTTGTGGCTGACGGCAGCCATCCCACCTGGGACCTGATGTGGCGCAATGTCTATGATCTGCAGGCCTCGCAAATTGATTCTACCGGGTTTGATCTGGAAATTATGTATGATGGCGCCACCGGTCTGGAGCCCAGAGACCAGGATGACGGAGAAACTTTTTTGAAAAAATTCAGCCTCGACATCAGGGATGCTTCAGGTGCGCCGGGGCAGGATGATATGGTGGATTTAGGCACCGGCCTGGTGCGGCTCAGCACCGGGGAATTGATCTTTCCTTATCTCAAGCCTTTTGAATACGACCCTTCTGAAGGCGGGGAGGGGAATCCCAATATCGAAGGCTATAACAACGAAATAATGTATGAAAAAAATCTGCGAACTTCGCAGGATGATATTGTCGGTGAAACAAAGTTTGTTATTCGTGTCAAATATGAAAACCGCAGCTCCATGATCCAGTTGCCGCCCATGTTAATGGAAGGTAGTGAAGAAATCACCCTGAATGGTCAAAAATTGGTCAAAGGCACCGATTATGAAATTAATTATTTTGATGGTATGCTGAATATTTACCGGGAAGAGGCTACCAAACCGGACGCGAAGTTGGACATCAAATATGAAAAGAATTCCTTTTTTCAGTTGAAGAAAAAAACTATTTTGGGCGCCCGCGCGGAATATGCTTTTGGCCCGGATAAACAGAATTTTATCGGCGCCACTGGTTTGTATTACAGTAAATCCGTTGTTGATGATAAGGTTGAGATAGGCTACGAACCAATGGCCAATTTTGTCTTTGATATCAATGGCCGCTATCAAAAAGATTTAACCTTCCTGACCAAAGCCCTGGACCGGTTGCCATTAGTCGATACGGACAAACAATCCTCCTTCAAAGTGGAAGGTGAAATAGCCCGGGTGCTTCCGAATCCCAATACCAGCAATAACAAAGAAACCGGCGATCATGATGGTGTTGCCTATGTGGATGATTTTGAGGGCAGTAAACGAACCATCTCTCCGGTGTTAACCAAGAATTTCTGGTCAAAGTCTGCTCCGCCGGTAGAAAAATCGGAACACACTAAATTCAATCAAAATTTTATGGGCGGGCATGTATTTTGGTATGTGGATTATGATGGCATAATGCTGACCGATATCTGGCCCCAAAAAGACCTGGGCCGGAACAAACAGGACCGGCGCACCAGCCCCCTTTATATGACGCTGGAACCGGAAGCAGCGCCGGGGGTTGGGGTCGATGCTCCCAACAGTCTGAAAGAAGAGGCCTGGGGCGGAATATCTTACTTTTTCCCGGTGAGTTCCACAAAGCAGTCAAAAACAAAATTTATTGATATTTGGATGAAACCCAGTGATAATGTCGGAAAATTGCATTTGGATATTGGTACTATCAGTGAAGACCAGATACCCGATCGAAAATTGAATACCGAGGATGTTTATCAGGATTATGCCAATAATCGTTATGATCCCGGTGAAGATATCGGACTGGACGGATTGAAAAATGAAGATGAGTTTTTGATTGTCAGGGATTTCAATTCCATGGTGTATGACACACTATATTATGGTGATGATCGGCTGAAGGAATACCGCCGGAATCCCAAAGACCCCAGTTTGGATGATTTTAATTACCGCGCCGGTACCTATGATTATAAATATTTACGCACTGTCAACGGAACCGAAGGCAATAAAAAGGACGGCGCCACCAACGGACGACCGGACACGGAAAACAGAAATGACAATCCCACCATTGATCTGGCCAATAATTACCGCTCTGTGGAAATTGACCTGAGCGAAAGCATGGTGGAAAATGTTTATTTTGAAGATGAAACAGAGTTTGATAATGGTGAAAAGACCGGCTGGCGATTATATCGTATTCCCCTGGTCGCTTTTAAAAACCGCCATCCCGATGTCTTCAATGATGAAAGTTTTTCTTTCCAGTATGTAGAGGCCCTGCGCTTGTGGATGGACGGTGTCAGTGAGGAGCAGGCGACCATCGCTATTGCAAAAATTGAAATGGTCAGAAATGAATGGGAAGCTAATGGAATTGCCAATAGTTATGATAATGGCGTTTTTCTCGAACCTGATACCAACTCCTATGTTCCCCAGGGAAAAACTTTCGCCACTACTGTGAAAAATACAGAAGAGAATACCGATTATGAACCGCCGAAAGGTGTTGAAGGTGAATATGATAAGGTCAACGAAGTCCAGCGGAAAGAACAATCCCTGGTATTAAAAATTTATGACGAAGTTGAAGGTTCCCAGGGATTGAAGCCCGGTCAAATCGCTTCGGCGGAAAAGGATGTCCTTGATGCCCAGGGGTTAAGTTTGATCAATTACAAGCGTTTGAAAATGTTTGTTCACGGCAATGTGGAAAACTATATGGAAGGCGAAAAAACGCCGCTTCATTACTTCATGCGTTTTGGAAAAGCCGGAAATTCACCGCAATTTTTCGAAATCCGCAAACCCATCTATGGCGGCTGGGACAAACGCAACCACCTCAATGTTGATATGGATTTTATGACCAGCCTGAAAAAATATGACATGGAAACCTATGAAACCAAAAATTCCCAGGGCTTGCAGGAGTTTTGGCTCTTTGACGATGAAACTTATGGTACCATCCGTGTTTATAAAGAAGTGAAAGACGGCGCTTATACCGGCAAAGAGATCATCATCTATGGTACGCCCTCCATTTCCCGGATCAAATTAATGGAAACAGGGCTGATCAATATGGGCGATGAAACGGTTTTCGGTGAAGTCTGGCTGGATGAATTGCGGGTTTCCGAAGTGCGAAAAAACGCCGGCACTGCTGCCCGTGCTTCTTTTTCACTGGATATGGCTGATATTGCCAGTATCAATTTCAATACCTCAAGACGGGATGCGGATTTCCATAATGTGGAACAGCAACCCAGTTCCCAGGCCAGTTCTTTAAATAACCGGCTTGATTATTCCACCAGCGCGCGGTTGAATCTGCATAAATTTTTACCCGCCAGGTGGGGGCTTAGCATACCGGTGACCAGTACCGTCAATTACAGCGAAGATAAACCCAAGTATTTACCGGGGACGGATATTCTGGCCGGGGAAACCCCGCCGGACAGCGTCATTACCCAAAACCAGGGGTATGGAATCAATACCAGTATTTCCAAACGGGCCTCGGATTTTTGGCTGACAAAATATACAGTGGACCAATTATCCCTTAAGTTTTCCGTCAAACAATCGGAAAATTCTAATGTTGATATTAAAAATCGGGAAGATAAACAGTACACCACCGGACTTACCTATAATATTCCTTTTGGCCGGGACAATTATATACAGATATTGAAATGGGCGGAAAATATTCCTATCATCGGGCCGAATTATTCGGACATGAAACTTTATTATACACCGGATAAATTTTCTTATAATTTTAATACCTCCGAAAAAAAGAATTTGAAAATTCCGCGTAATGTCAAATCTGATACCACCAGGACCCACATCATGCGCATGAAGCAAAGCATTAATTTTGGCTATAAAATGACGGACAATATTAAAATGGGTTATACCCGCGGTATGGAAAATAATCTCGATGAAATTGCCGATGAAAAGTGGGAATACTTCAAACAATTCCGTTTCGGTACCAACGAGACGGTCCAGGAAAAGTATGACTTTACTTTCAATCCCCAGTTATTTTCATGGTTAAAACCCAACTTTAGTTACTCTTCACAATATAGTTGGAGTGATCCGGTGGCCAGTCCTTCTGTATATCTTGATAAATTGATGAATAATAACATGCTGTCAGCATCTACCAGTTTGAACATTGCCCAGGTATTTAAATCCTTTTATGCCGGTGGCGGAAAAAGCAAAACCGCTTCCACCAGTGGCCGCTCCAGCCGTTCCAGCCGAAGAGGATCACCCCGGAATTCCCGCGGCAGGAATCAGACCGCTGACAATGAAGAAGAAGCCCCCAAAGCCAAAGAGGGCCATCCGATTCTCGACGGTATTCACAAATATCTGAATAAACTGCAACCTATTCAACTTAGTTATTCGGTGCAGAATTCAGTTCAAAATGATTTTCGCGAAGTGGGACATGCCGGTCTGGATTACCGGCTGGGACTCTCCCAGGATCCGGGATTGGCTGTATTGGATACATTGCAATCCGCTGTCAATGTATATCAGGATAAGAAATCCATAACCGCCCGGTCAGGCCTGGATATTATGAAAAATATTAAAACGTCATTTAATTATGGATATGCAACTTCCTCCAGTTTAAATCAGGGCGTTGAAACAGAAACTGTTTCCGAGGACTATATTCCCATGGGTGATAAGGGAGATGAAGGCTTACCTTTTCCCAACTGGACGGTGCGGGTCAGCGGCCTGGAAAAAATTCCCTTCGTAGACAAGTTTTTTCAGTCACTATCCCTCGATCACAGTTTCACCGGTAAAAAGGATGAAAACTACAAAGACGGCGAACTAAGGACTTCCAACTACAGAATGGGATTTTCACCCCTGGTAGCGGTGGATATGAGATTCAAAAAGGACATCAATTCCAACTTTCGCGTCAACACCTCCAAATCCATTCGCAACCAGGATGGTGGTATGTCCCAGGAAGAACAAATCAGTTTTAGTTTTGATTTGAATTATAAACACCGGGGCGGAATAACCATACCATTGCCTTTTATGGAAAATAAACGCTTTGACAATAATATCGATTTTACCATGGCTTTTGAGTATAATGACTCAAAATCCAAAAACAAACAGGTGGATATGAAAAAGTTGGTAGTCGATAATGAGAGTAGTAATATAAGCATAAAACCCCGTATCGGATATTCATTTTCTGATAAAGTGACCGGTGGTGTTTTTATACAGTATCAGATCAATAATAATAATACAACCGGTGAACGGAAAAATTTGAACTACGGATTTGACGTAAACATTGCAATCCGGGGCTAATATGAAATATTTAATTTTTATTTTGTTAATATTTTTGGTTTCCTGCCGGAATACCGGGTCGGAAGAATTTAATGGCGAAAGGTCTATGGAATACCTGGTACAGCAGGTGGAGATAGGGTACCGCCATCCCGGTTCACAGGGACATGGGCAGGCCAAAGAATTTTATATGGATTTTTTGCAAAATTATGCTGATACGGTTATTCGCCAGGATTTTGAACAGTTTGTGGAACGGGATTCCGTAACTTTTGACCTAACCAATATTATTGCCGGATTCAATATTGATAAAGGAAATGGCTTGCTGATCGGCGCGCACTGGGATACACGCCCGCGGGCGGAATATGATCCTGACCCCTCGAAACGGGATCAGCCAATATTAGGTGCCAACGACGGTGCCAGTGGTATTGCCGTGTTGATGCATCTGGCTGAACTCCTGCATAAGAGGGAAACTGACCGCGCTATTTACCTGGTTTTTTTCGATGGCGAGGATTATGGCTACCATGGCAGTGATGAGTATTTTTGTATGGGCTCCAAATATTTTGCCGCTAATCTGCCGGTGACAAATATTTCCGAAGCAATTATTGTAGATATGATCGGTGACAGCCACCTGGAAATTCCGATCGAACGCAATTCCTACCGATACCATAAAAAACTGGTCAAGGAAATCTGGCAAATTGCCGAAGACCGCGGCTTTGATGCTTTTCAAAACCATCTGGGCTATGAAATCTATGACGATCATGTACCTTTGGCGGAAATCGCCGGAATTCCGTCAATCAATATTATTGATTTTACCTATCCCGATAAATTCACCAATTACTGGCATACCCATGCCGACACGCCGGACAAATGTTCACCGGAAAGCCTGCGCCAGGTGGGACAGGTTGTGCTGGATTATATTTTGAAGGAGGATTAATCATGCCTTATTCCAAAGAAAAAAGAGCTAGTTGGCGAAAAATTGAATTGTTCAATGTCGACGATAAGGACGGGCAACTGGCCGGTTTTCTTTTTGACCTGGGCTGTCTGGGTATCACGGAGCAGGAGAATGGATTGATATTGTATTTCGATGCCGGTACCAGTGACTTGCTTGTGGATGAAATTGAACAATTTTTGTTTTCCACCGGCAACAAAGATTTTCGTATTCTTGATCAGTCTATTGAAGATGAAGATTGGCATTTGAGTTGGCAGACCTATTTTACACCTCAAAAGATCAGTGACAAGATCACAATCTATCCCGAATGGATCGAAGCCGAAAAATCCGTTCCGGTGCCTATAAAAATACGTCCCGGTATGGCCTTTGGCACGGGTACGCATGAAACCACACAATTAGCCATACAATTGCTGGAAGAAAATTTACGAAAAGGCATGAGAATACTGGACGCCGGCTGCGGCGCGGGAATACTGACGATTGCCGCATTGAAGCTCGGCGCCGGAAAAGTCCGGTCCGTGGAAATTGATCCCGAAGCAGCCGAAAATTTTAAGGAAAATCTTGAGATCAACCGGTGCAAAGGCGAAATGCAGATTGCCGATGTAACAAAACTGGACACCTGTGATTTTGACCTTATTGTCAGCAATATTCAATTCAACCCCAATGTGGCGCTGTTGAAAACGCTGAATAAAGAGGCCTATTCCGGCCCGGTGATCTTTACCGGTATTTTGGTGGAAGAACGGAATGAATTTGCAAAAATACTCAAACAATATGAATATATTATAGAAAAGGAATTGACTAAAAACGAATGGATAGCGTTTTTAGTCCGGAAAAATTAAGGATATTTATGAAAATAAAGATAAGCGGCATACTGCTCTTGACAATTATACTGGTTGGGTGTGGTGATTTTACCAATGATCAGCTGGGTGAAGACCCGGTGATTGAGGATATTCAGCTCAATTATATGACGGCGGAGCAATCGCTTTTTGTATCGGCCCGCGCCAATGATCCCCAGGGATATCAGGATGTAACAAGAATCCAATACAGTCTTTATTATACCGACAGCAGTGATAGTGAAACACGGCTGGAGCAGGGAAATCTTTATGATGACGGCACTCATGGTGACATTATTCCTGATAACAGCGAATTTACAAATACTTTTCAGAATATGCCGGAAGGAATATACAAAGTTGTGGCGGAAGCCTTTGACATCGATGAAAACAGCAGCGGCCCGGTAGAAGACACCCTGCGGGCCATGGCCAATGAAGCACCGGAAATTTATATTTACGACGCGCCTGATGAATTTGAAAAGGGCGACCGGGTAAAGTTTGAGATCAAAGTTACAGACCCTGACGGGTTAAGCGATATTCAATATGTAGAGGTAACGATCCAACAGCCGGACGGTGAAATGATCGATAATTCCTGGCTATTGCGTGATGATGGCAATTACGGTGACCAAAGAGCCGGGGATGGTATCTATTCAATCGAATTTCCTACAAACCAGGCCAGTAAACTTCACGGTTTTTGGCATTTTTATTTTATCGCTGTGGACAAAAATAATCATGTAAGCAACAAACTGGACCAGAAATTAAAGAATCCGGGATTAGCAGTGATCTATCCCGATTCAACAACCAGTTTTGAGCAGGGTGAGACAATCACTGTGCAATGGGATCAGGCTTTTGTGGATACGGTAGTGGTGGAATTTACCGCCAATGCCAATGCTCAGGACCCGACTTTTGTGCCGGTGACAGAACAGCCGGGTAAAACAACTGAATTCCAGTGGACTTTGCCCGATGATGTGACTTCCGAATACTGTAAAATCTACATTTATGATAAGCACCGGCCCTCCCGCCACGATTTTAGCGATGAATATTTTGAGGTGAAATAATGATGAAAAAAATTATGATAGTTTGTATTACGATTTTGATGACAAACGCACTGATGGCTTTTGATTTTCACCTCTCAAAAACCACTGCTGATACGGCAAAAATGTATGAAGGCCTGTCCAGTAATGGCGTGACGTCGATTGCATTGCAGGGTGAATCTGTAGTTTGGCTGGGAACCGGCGCCGGATTGTCCCGAACCGATGATTTTGGTGAGACTTTTATCAGTTATTATCCCGGCGATAAAAAATTACCCTATGGCTCAATAACCGCAATTTCTACAATGGATTCATTGATTTGGGTGGCCGGTGTATATGATTCAACAATTTCCGGTAATTCCGAGACCATTGGCGGTGGCCTGGCTTATTCAATGGATTACGGGCTGAGCTGGGAGTATGTTCCGCAACCGGTGAATGATACCACTGATACCTGGGATATCTGGGGCGGGGATACAATCCGTTATGAACCGGTAACAACCATTGTCAGCAATACTACATGGGACATTGCCACTACCGAAGATTATACATACATCGTCAGTTGGGCCGGCGGGTTGCGGCGAACAGCCGACCTGGGCAAAACCTGGCAGCGGGTTCCTCTTCCAGCGGATTATAAATCTTCCCTGGGTGATGAAAAAATTGACTATAAAATTGATCCCCGCGATCCGGCAGCCGGCGGTAATCACAATCACAAAGCTTTTTCTGTGATCGCTTACTCCGATACTGTTTGGGTCGGGACAGCCAATGGTATTAATCGCGGTATTGTAAAAGATGATTATATCCAATGGGAAAAATTCAACGCACAAAATTCATCGGTGTCAGGAAATTTTGTGGTTAGCCTGCACCGTCAGGTTTATAAAGGGCGGGAAACTGTCTGGGCGGTGACCTTGCCGGCTGACAATCCCGGTGAATATCAGGCGGTCAGTAAAACCACTGACGGCGGCTTGAACTGGACCACAGTACTGGAAAATGAACGCGCTTACAGTATCAGCAGCTATGATTCTTTGGTTTTTGTTGCAACACAAAAGGGCGTGTTCAAATCCATTGACGGCAAAAACTGGTCCTTGTACCGGGCGGCACAAGCGATCAATGGCGACCGTATATTGGATGATACTGCCTATGAAACAAAAGTTGACGACCGCACCGGTGAGAAGCAATTGTGGATCGGTACTTCTGACGGCATTGCCAAACGGAACCTGGCAACATTGAATTGGGAAATCTACCGGGCGACTCTCAGCACGCAAGCCAAAGGACAGCCAATGTTCTATGCCTATCCGAATCCTTTTTCGCCAACCCACCAAAACCAGTTGAATGGGGAAGGCCATGTCCGCTTTCAATATGATCTGGAAAATCCCGGTGATGTGGTATTGGAAATATTCACCTTTGCAATGGAACGAATATACAAGGCCAGTGTTTACGAAACGTCCACCGGTGATAATGTCCTGATTTGGAACGGACGGACAGATAATGGTTTTTACGCCGCCAACGGCACCTATTTTTGCAAACTAACGAAAAAGGTCAATGGAAAAACCAGCAGCGGCTGGACAAAATTGATGATAATTAAATGAGTTACGCTATGAAAAAAATAATTAATATACTAGTTTTGGTTTTATGGTTAATGACAGGGTTACAGGCTAATGATACTGAGTATGCCTCGGGATATGCAGGTGCTTTTCTGCGTATGGGCCTGGGTGCGGAAAATATGGCGTTGGGAAATGCCGGTGTCGCCTTGACCGGCAGTAGTTCCGGTGCTTATTACAACCCGGCGCTGATCGCCTACAATGAAAAGATATCCGTTGCCACGGGTTATGCTTTTATGAGCCTGGACCGAAAGTTCAATTACCTGGGGATAAACTATCACCTGCCCCCGACAGCCTCCGTCTCTTTGCAATGGATACATGCGGGTGTTGATGATATTCAGGGGCGGACCTTTTCGGGTATTCCCGATGAAACCTATTCCACCGATGAAGATGCCCTGATGCTAACCTTTGGTAATCGCATGGGCGAAAACTTTGCTTTTGGGTTTACGCTAAAGACACTGCGTCATTCACTGTTGGACATTTCCGGTACCGGAGTGGGGTTTGATGGCGGTATTTATTGGTCTCCACTGAAAAATCTCGCCTTCGGGGCTCAGATCAAAGATGTGACCGCTTCCTATACCTGGAAAACCACATCGATCTTTGAAGAAGAAGGCAGCAATTATATAGAAAAATTTCCCATGGTCTATCGTACCGGATTCATGTATCAATATAAAAGTTTTCTCTTGGTATCGGATATGGAAATTATTGAGGACAATACTTATTTTCATGGTGGTCTGGCTTATAATTACAAACAATTGGGCGCTTTGCGAATCGGTTATGATCGCAATAGCCTGACTTTTGGCTGTGGCCTGAAATATGATTTTTTGTGGAATACAAAAACAGAACTGGATTATGCCTTTGTCCAGCAAAAATACGGCGAAGGCCATAATCATATGTTTACCTGGAATTTTCAACTTTAGGGAGTAAAATGAATAAATTTAAGTGTTTTTTACTGATTGGATGTATACTCACCGGAAATTTATTTGCCGGAAATACGGGAATGTCTTTTCTGGATATGCCGACCTCAGCACAAACTGCCGCGGCAATGGGTGTTTTTTCATCGGAACCCACCAATGGCATGATGCTGTTTGAAAATCCCATAGGCATTTATAATGAACAAACGAATATCAATTTTACGAACAATTTCTGGTTTGCCGATGTTAATCAAAGTGTGCTGACACTGGGAAAAAATACAAAATTCGGAACTTTTGGTGCCGGATTAAACTTTGTTAATGCGCCGGATATTGAGGTCCGCAGCGCGCCTTCCGATGAACCGGAAGGTGAGATCAACGCGCAGTTTCTGGTGGGAGTACTGGGATTCACCAGGGAAATTATTCCTAAACTCTTTTTGGGAATTAATGGTAAATATCTTTACCAATCTCTCTATACTGAGAGCGCTTCCGGTTTTGCCCTGGATGCAGCCGCGATGTGGAAAATGCCATCCAATCTACACCTGACCTTTGCCATGAAAAATATCGGTAAAATGGCGGAATTGAAAGATGAATCAACAACTTTGCCGGCGGCGCTGGAAGTCGGCATAGTCCGGCCAAACTTGCTGGCGGATAATCATTCTTTAAATGGCGCACTGGGTATCTATTTTGATCATCGGTTAACTGCCGAGCAAACTGATATTAAAGTCGGAGGTGAATTGTCGCTTTATGAGAAATTGTTTCTTCGCGGCGGTTACTCTATCCAAAAGGAATATAACAATGCTTCTTTTGGCATTGGTTTTCAGGCCCGGGGATTTCGGCTGGATGTGGCAATGCTTCTGTTGGATGAGATTCCTGATTATCCCTACATACTCTCATTTTCCTATGATTTGAAATGATTGTGAGATTTTTCTGAAACCAACCCATAATTAGTGGTTGGTTTCTTTGATGACATCCATTTCGCATTGATCGCAGCGGAAAACAAGAGTGGAGGTATTTCTGTCACTGTCCATTAGTTGCCAGTTGCCGGAAGAGGTCTCTGTGGTGTTTTTGGGACAATAACCTAAAGCCTTTCTTATACAATATTTTGTTGTCATTACTGTATAGTTCTCTATATGTTGTTGCGCTTCAATTCCTTCTTCTATCTCCTGAACACCATGGCGCCGGTAAAATTCACGGGCCTTTTGATTGATGACATTTCCGCGGGCATCCAGTTTTTTGATGGGATAAGGATATTGATTGGGTGGTATGCTGATTTTTTTAGCTGGCCTGTTCGCCATGCGCTTCATCAATAAACCCGCGAGCAAATCACGGCGTATTTCATTGATTTGAGATTTTTTGAAATGGGGCAATTCTTCCACTTGAAATTGTATATCGCGGCAATGGAAAATTGTATTGCCGGTTTTTGACAGGCTGTCAGTTAGACTCTTTTTCGCTGCTTCTTTATTTCTGGCAATTTCAAAATCTGAGATCGTCATGTCCGCATGATTATTATCTTCATCTGTGACTGTCAGGATAATCACTTTGCCATGCTGCATAATTTTAAAAAATATATCGATTTTTCGCGTGACTTTGGCATTTTTCAGGCTTGTTAAAAACCGGTGATCATAATTTCGGTAAATTGACATACCGACACTAATATCTTGTATGCTACCGGGAAATATCTTGTTTTTTTGAACAATATTGATGTTCGTTCCACGCAATTGGTTTTCTTTAAAAAAGGTAATGCCGTCACCATTAGATAACCGGGCATTACTATCCAGTATAAAATAATCTTTATGCAATGAACTTACTTTGCCGACATATTCACCGCGCATTTTGGGAGTATGGATTGAACTGATATCAGCCTGTTTGCCGGTGAAAAAGTAATCGGTATAGCCCCGGTTAAAAGTTTTGACAGGATCGGGCTGGAAACCGGCAGAGACAGTCCCGGAACTTGTCTTGGTCAGTTTTCCATCAGCAATGATATGATCGATTTTATGCCGGTAAAAGGTGACGATGTTTTTGATGTAATTGCTGTCTTTCAGCCGGCCTTCAATTTTAAAAGAATCAATACCCAGATCAATCAGTTCCTCCAAATGAGCGGATTGATTCAGATCTTTTAGAGAAAGCAAGTGCTTGTTTTCGGCAATTAAGTTACCCTTTTCATCATAAAGGGAATAGCGTTTCCGGCAGGGCTGGGCGCAGACACCACGATTGCCACTGCGTCCGCCCAGGGCATAACTCATGTAGCATTGGCCACTGTAAGAAACACAAAGGGCGCCATGAATGAAATATTCCAATTCTATGTCAGGGGCCGCTTGCCTGATATCTGCAATTTGGGTGGCTGAAAGCTCCCGTGGCAGAATGATCCGCTGAAACCCTGTCTCCTGAAAAAACCTGGCTTTTGCCGGAGTATTGACAAAACATTGGGTACTGGCAATGATGGGAACCGGCGGCAATTCACATTCCAAAAGCCCCATATCCTGAATAATGATACCGTTGACGCCAATTTTGTGAAGGTCATGGATCAGAGCCACCGCATTTGGCAATTCTTCATCATAGAGCAATGTATTCAGGGTTACATAGACTTTTGCATAGTATTGGGTTGCAAAGTCTACAAGTTTTTCTATTGTGTAAACAGAGTTGCCAACCCGGGCGCGGGCGCCGAATTTTTCCGGCCCGATATAAACCGCATCAGCCCCACAGCTGATGGCGAGTTTTCCCAAGTCAAGATTTTTGGCAGGCGCCAGTAATTCAATGGATTTTTGTTTCATGGTAAAATAGTTTAATTATTTATCAGCTCCCAAAATACAAATTTCTATTGTAATTGATAAACTTAATTTTTAGTATTTCCTATTAATAAAAGGAGAATAATTTGAAAAAACTAATCGCAATATATTTTATTTTTAGCTTAAGTCTAACAGCTGCTTGTCAATTTGAAGTGGGAGAACGATTTGAATATTCCGTGAAGTTGAATTTCATCAGGGCTGGAAAAGCCTATATTGAGCTCAAGGATATTACAACGGTAAGAGGAGATAGCGTTTACCATATTGTCTCAAAGACACGCACCACCGGATTTCTGGACCGTCTTTTTAAAATTCGCGAACATATGGAATCCTGGGCTGACTATGATCATTTATTTACACGTAAATTTTATAAAGATGTGGATGAGGTCAACTATGAAAAGACCTTTATGGCGAATTTTTATTACTCAGATTCAGTTGCTGTTTTAAAAAACGGGAAAGAGGTTGAAATCACTACGCCGGTAATGGATTGGCTGTCAATGATCTATTATTTGCGTAATCAGGATTTGTTTGTTGGACAGGAAATCGAAATGACTTTTTTTGATAACAACAAATTTAAAAATTATTCTGCCTTTATTGTAGGCCAGGAAGAAGTGGAAGTGGAGCACAGAAAATATCTCTGCTGGGTTGTTGAACCTTCTGAAAAAGTTCGTGAAGACATGAAACATAAGAATGAACTGGTACTCTACCTAAGCGTAGAACCACCGCAAATTCCAGTGAAAATTACCAGTGATGCAAAATTCGGTACCATGATCCTGGATTTAAACCAATAAAAAAAGGCGACAATTCAAATCGCCGCCTACAATTCTCTCGTTCCCAAACTCCTCGTTCCCAAACTCCTGTTTGGGAACGTAATCCCACCCACCAGTCAGCGCTTCGGGACTGGTACCCAAACGGGAGTTTGGGTACCAGGGTGAAAAAAATCCGTGGAATTCTGTCAATCCGTGTACTCAAAAAAATTTTTTGCTGTCTCCCAATCAACAATTTTTTCTTCACCAACCGACAATCTTTGCTCTGTTTGTTTTAACGCTTCTTCATGCCAATTAGGAGACTGTAATTCATTTTCAACTTTTTTAAGATCATTCATTAAATCTTCAAGCATTTGATATTTTTGCTCTGTTGTTAAATGGTCAATTTTCATGGGAGTTTTCATATTATATTTCCTTCAATGTTTTAATAAACTAAGCAAAACATAATTGTCAATCAAACAAAAAGGCGACAATTCAAATCGCCGCCTACAATTCTCTCGTTCCCAAACTCCTCGTTCCCAAACTCCTGTTTGGGAACGTAATCCCACCCAC
>CAZCHS010000011.1:37327-39929 GCA_964498725.1 uncultured bacterium
TCGTTCCCAAACTCCTCGTTCCCAAACTCCTGTTTGGGAACGTAATCCCACCCACCAGTCAGCGCTTCGGGACTGGTACCCAAACGGGAGTTTGGATACCAGGGTGATCCGTGTTATCCTGTAAATCCGTGTACGTAAAATATTTATTATACAAGGTTAAGGAACCTTACAGATTCTCAATAATCTTCGCGCCCATTTCTTCAGTGGTTACCGGTTCTTTATTTTCTTCACAAATATCACCGGTGCGAAAACCGTCATTCAGTGCTTTTTCCACCGCTGCTTCTATTTTTTCGGCGGCTTCTGTCATGTCGAAGGAATATTTCAACATCATGGCAGCCGACAATATCTGAGCGATTGGATTGGCGATATTCTGTCCGGCAATATCAGGCGCTGAACCACCGCCGGGCTCGTACATGCCGAAAGAGCCTTCTGCCAGGCTGGCGCTGGGCAACATGCCCAGGGAGCCGGTCAACGCGGCCGCTTCATCAGAGAGTATATCACCAAACATATTGCCGCACAGCATCACGTCGAATTGCTGGGGATTGCGGGTCAGTTGCATAGCGGCATTGTCCACATACATGGGGACATATTCCACATCAGGATAATTTTTCGCTACTTCTTCCACTACTTCCCGCCAGAAAACCATGGTTGTCAGAACATTAGCCTTATCGATGGAGGTTACTTTTTTATTGCGCTTGCGGGCGGCTTCGAAAGCCACTTCCGCGATCCGTTTCACTTCCTTGCGGGAATAGACCATGGTATCGAAAGCGTGTTCTTCATCACCGGAGCCTTCACGGCCTTTGGGCTGACCAAAATAAATTCCGCCGGTCAGTTCACGAACGACTAAAATATCAAATCCTTTTTGGGAAATATCCTTGCGTAAGGAGGATGCGAAAGCCAGGGCCGGATAAAGCTTTGCCGGACGTAGATTGGCATAAAGGCCAAAGACTTTGCGCAAGCCAAGGAGTGAATTGACTTCCACACCCCGCCATCTGTCACTATTTTGTTCAGCCACCGGCCCGCCGACTGATCCAAATAAGATAGCATCGGAATTTTTACAAATGGTCACTGTCGCTTCCGGCAAATGGCATTGATGATCATCCCAGGCCGCGCCACCAACCTGTGCTTCTGTATATTCAAACTTAACATTATACATCTTCTGAATTGTGTCCAGCACTCTAAGCGCTTGTGTCATTACTTCCGGGCCAATACCATCACCCGGTAAAACTGCTATTTTCTTTTTCATCATTTCCTCAATTTTTTAGCCGCGAATGAACGCGGATTTAAACGGATTATTTTATCTCCACAACCTTGTAGGTTTCAAAAACCTGAAAGGTTTTTTAACTCTTTTCTATATGAGAGCGGCCATTGCAAAGGTTTTCAACCATTCGCAAGGTCTCATTTCTTTGCAACGTAATCCAACAACCCACCTGCTTTGATAATATCCAAAGCAAATTGCGGTAGTGGTGTAAAATCGTATTCTTCGCCTTTTGTCTTATTCTTTAGGACACTGTTTTCCACATCGATTTCCATTTCATCACCGGAATCTACTTTTTCCGACAAGCCTTTGCATTCAATCGCCAGGAAGCCATTGTTCAGACAATTTCTGTAAAAGATTCGCGCGAAACTATCCGCCGCCACGACTTTTACGCCGGCGCCACGCAGGGCCCAGACCGCATGTTCGCGGGATGATCCGCAACCAAAATCCTCTCCGGCTATAATGAAATCTCCGGGTTGTACTTTATTGACAAAATCAATATCAATATCTTCCATGGCGTGTTTGGCCAATTCCGCTTCAGTATCGTCATTCAGATACCGGGCCGGAATGATCTCATCGGTATTGATGTGATTTTTTTTATAGACATGAGCTTTTGCGCACATATTTTCTCCATTATTTTTTGACGCCCGTCTACACTTCGCTACGCCGGGCAGGCGATTTAGTTAAATCTTTTTATTGCGACCATTTCGAAGGCTTTCAGCCATTCTAAAGGTCTTGTAGGTTTTCAAAACTTTCAGGTTTCTAAATTACTCGTTTTGTCAATTTTTATCCGTGTTATTCTGTTAATCCGTGTACGTTTAAATTTTTCTCTATGGCAACAACCATTTCGAAGGCTTTCAACCCCGCCTGCTGCGGACAGGCATTCGAAAGGTCTTACAAGTATTTCCTCGGATCAGCGATCTTTCCTTCAATTGCTGAGGCGGCTACTGTGGCCGGACTGCCAAGATAAACTTCTGATTTCGGGCTGCCCATTCGACCGACAAAATTCCGGTTTGTTGAGCTGATACATTTTTCACCGGCTGCGAGAATACCATTGTGCCCGCCCAGGCAAGCGCCACAGGTGGCAGCTGTGACCGTCGCGCCGGCTTCCATAAATATTTCGATCAGCCCTTCTTTATTGGCTTGTCGCCAGATATCGGTTGTTGCCGGTACCACGATAAAGCGCGTATCGGGATGACATTTTTTTCCCTTGATGATCTCAGCGGCAATGCGCAGGTCTTCAATTCGGCCATTGGTACAACTGCCGAGATAGGCCTGATCCATTTTTACATCTTCAGTAATGTCACTCATTTTTTTGCCATTACTCGGCAAATGTGGAAAACT
>CAZCHS010000011.1:40029-47053 GCA_964498725.1 uncultured bacterium
AACCATCCTGCGGATGCATTTTTTCTTTGTAATTGAACGCCTTGTTGATAGCCTTGATAATGGACAAAACAGAGGCGGTGATAATATCTTCATTGACCGATCGACCGGTAAAAAGATTGCCTTCAATATCGGACATTTTGGAAGTCACATCAGCCAGAGCGTCAGTGCCGCCGGTAATGGCTTTCAAATGGTAATCTTCCAGCTTCAGGGAATTGTCAATCAGCTTGCAAATCGCGTTTCCCGCCGCGTCAATGGGACCGTCACCGATACCGGCTGCGATTTTCATTTCACCACGCACCATTAATTTAATGGATGCGGTAGGTAAAATTTTATTACCGGTGGTGACATTATAGTCTACCAGTTCAATAATTTTCTTGTCATCGGACACATCGAGGACAATATCCCGGGCAATGGCAATGACATCATCCCGCTCCACATCTTTTTGTTTATCCGCCAGGTCTTTGACTTTGGCGGTAATTTGTTGCAATTGTTCCGGTGTGACATCGATTCTTTCTTCAACCAACAATGCTGACACTGCGTGTTTTCCGGAATGTTTACCAATGACAATATTATTGCCTTTCCAGCCCACAGATTCCGGTGTCATGATCTCATAGGTTTCCTTGTTGGCCAGAACGCCGTGCTGGTGGATGCCGGCCTCATGAGCAAAAGCATTTTCACCGACGATGGCTTTATTTCTGGCAATGGACAGTCCGGTTAAGTCAGATAATAATTTGCTGGATTTGTATAATTCCCGGGTGTTGATACCGGTTTCTACGCCATAGTAGTCCTTGCGGGTTACGAGGTTCATTACCACTTCTTCCAGAGAAGCATTGCCGGCCCGTTCGCCGATGCCATTAATACAGCCTTCCACCTGGGTGGCGCCGTTTTCAACAGCTGCCAGGGAATTAGCCACCGCATTTCCCAGGTCATTGTGGCAATGCACGGAAATGGTAACATCTTTTGCGGCCGGCACTTTTTCCAGCAGATACTTGATCCGCTCACCAAATTCCTTGGGTTCGGAATAGCCTACTGTGTCGGGAATATTGATGGTGGTGGCACCGGCCTGAATCGCCGCCTGAACGACATCGCACATGTAATTCAGGGAAGTCCGCACCGCGTCTTCCGGTGAAAATTCCACATCATCACAAAGGGATTTTGCAAAGCTCACCGCTTCGGTTGTAATGGCAATGATCTCTTCTTTGGATTTACGGAGTTTGGCATCGCGGTGTACTTTCGACGTGGCGATAAAGGTATGAATGCGCGGTTTTTCCGCGTATTTCACCGCCTCCCAGCAACGCTGAATGTCTTTTTGGTTGGCCCGGGCCAATCCGCAAACAGCGGGGCCTTTGACACTTTGCGCCACCGCTTTGACTGCTTCGAAATCACCTTCCGAGGCAATCGGGAATCCGGCTTCAATAACATCCACACCCAGTCGCGCCAACTGTTTGGCCATAACGACTTTTTCTTTGATGGTCAGGGATGCGCCGGGACTTTGTTCCCCGTCCCGTAAGGTGGTATCGAATATTTTTACTTTTCTTGGTTTCATGTTATGTTCTCTTGCTTTCCTCTTTGTAAACAGGATTTTTCGCTATTTGGGAAGTCCGCTGAAGCGGACTAGCACAGATTGTTTGTTTGTCTGTTTTCACCATGCTGAAGCATGGTGCTATTCTGAATATTATATGTGACATTTCAGATTAGCACCACAATTTATTGTGGTGATCTTCGCACAGAATCTATAGCATAGTAGGCTTCCAGCCTACTTCCCAACTTCATGAGCAACCATAGTTATGTGCGGGTGTCCCAAAAAGTAAAATCTGTCACTCTCCCGATGTAATTAGGATCGAAGAGTAACTTCGAATTGACGCTTTTCCCTCTAAAACTGTCTACTTCCCCGATACTCGGGGCAGGCTAGACTCAGCATGACAGTAGAGGTGGGTTTTTGGGACAACCTCACAAGTAATTTGGGAACGGGTAATCCGTACAATTCTGTCAATCCGTATCCCTAAAAAACTCAGCGTCCTCTGCACACTCTGCGGTTAAAATCCCGCCAAAAATCTCAATTTACAAAAATCAGGTTTTATGAAGATAATAGGAAATACTTTCAGTCAGTGCTTCCCAACTGGCCTCGATGATATTTTCCGAGACCCCCACGGTTCCCCAACTGCCGGCGGTATTGGTGGAATCGATCAACACCCGCACTTTGGCGCCGGTGGCCGCATTGGCATTGAGCACACGCACTTTGTAATCTGAAAGTTTCATCTTCTTAATTTTCGGATAAAATTTCGTCAAAGCCTTTCGCAGCGCCATATCCAGGGCATTCACCGGTCCGTTTCCTTCGGCTGCGGAGTGTTCAAATTCGCCATCCACATCCATCCGCACTGTTGCTTCCGAGCGCACTTCGCCATTCTCATCTTTTTCGATCAGAATACGGAATCCTTTCAATGTAAAAAACTCCTGATATTCATTGCTGATTTTCTTAATGAGTAATTTCAACGAACCTTCAGCCGCTTCGTACTGGTAGCCCTGGTTTTCCTTTTCTTTCAGCATTTGTACGATTTCGGGAATATTTTTATTGTGGGCATCCAGATCAATATTCAGCTCTTTGGCCTTGTACTTAATATTGCTCTGTCCCGACAAATCGGAGATCAGCACGCGCCGTTTATTCCCCACAGTTTCCGGTGTAATATGTTCATAGCTGGTACTTTCTTTCATGACCGCGCTGACATGAACACCGCCTTTATGGGCAAAAGCTGACTTCCCGGTAAAAGGCAACATGTTGGGGTGCGCGAGATTAGCGATTTCGCTCACATACCGGGAAACAAGTGTCAGCATCTGCATATTTTCGTCGGGGATGCAGGAAAAACCGGCTTTCAGTTGAAGATTGGGAATGACTTCACAAAGATTGGCATTCCCGCATCGTTCGCCATAGCCATTTATCGTGCCTTGCACCTGCTTCACGCCGGCTTGTACTGCTGCGATGGAATTGGCAACAGCGAGTCCGGAATCATTGTGAGCATGCATGCCCAAAGGGATAGAGATATTTTGCCGGACTTGCTGTATAATTTCCGTGACTTCCGATGGCAGGGTACCACCGTTGGTATCACACAGGCAGATCACATCAGCGCCCGCTTCTTCCGCAGCTGTCAAGGTGTCCAAAGCATATTTGGGGTTGTCCCTGAACCCATCGAAAAAGTGTTCCGCGTCATAAATCACTTCTTTGTCGTTATCTTTTAAATACTTTACACTTTCGCGAATCAGTTCCAGGTTTTTCTCAGGAGAGATTTTCAATGCTTTTTCCACGTGCAGAAGCCAGGACTTTCCAAAGAGGGAAATAGCAGGCGTTTCCGCATTTAGCAAGGCACGAATATTCGGGTCTTCTTCCACGCTGAATTTCGCTCGCTTGGTGGAACCAAAAGCAACGATTTTAGCATGAGAAAAATTGGTTTTTTTGGCCAGCTCAAAAAACTGCATATCCTTGGGGTTTGAGCCGGGCCAGCCACCTTCGATATAGTCGATTCCGAACTCATCGAGTTTTTGGGCGATGTGCAATTTATCCTCGGCGGAAAGAGATATGTTTTCCGCCTGGGTGCCATCGCGCAAGGTGGTGTCGAAGACTTTGACTGATTTCTTCATGATTTTTATTAATCCTTTTTATTTAGCCAGGGCATCATCTTGCGTAGTTCTTTTCCTGTCTTTTCCAATAGTAATTCATTATGCTCACGACGGAGCGCATTTAGCCCTGGTCTGCCAGCCTGATTTTCCAAAATCCAGTCTCTGGCAAATGTTCCCTTTTGTATATCCGTTAAAATATCTTTCATGCGGCATCGAACAGCATCATCAACAACACGGGGGCCGCTCACATAACCGCCATATTCTGCTGTATCGCTGACAGAGTAATTCATTCCTGCCAGACCACCTTCATAAAACAGGTCAACGATCAGTTTCATTTCATGGAGACATTCGAAATAAGCGATTTCCGGCTGATATCCCGCTTCCACTAAAGTATCAAATCCGGCTTTGATCAATTCGGAAACACCGCCGCAAAGCACAGCCTGTTCACCAAAAAGGTCGGTTTCTGTTTCTTCGCGAAAGGTGGTTTCGATAATACCGGCGCGGCCGGCACCAAGACCACAGGCATGAGCCAGGGCCAGGTCTTTGGCCTGTCCACTGGCATCCTGAAAAATTGCGATCAGGGACGGCACTCCGGCGCCTACTTCATATTCCCGTCTTACTAAATGACCAGGGCCTTTCGGCGCTACCATGTAGACATCGACATCTGCCGGTGGTACGATCTGTCCGAAATGAATATTAAATCCGTGGGAAAATACAAGCGCATTGCCGGCTTTCAGCTGGTCTTTAATTTCCGCTTCATAGACCTTTTTCTGTACTTCATCGGGTAGTAGAATCTGGATGACATCAGCTTGTTTGGCGGCATCGCCCGCTTTCATGGGTTTGAACCCGTGTTTTTCCGCCAGTTTATAATTGGCTGTGCCGGGCACTTCACTGACCAGAACAGTGAAACCGCTTTCTTTCAGGTTCTGCGCCTGGGCATGTCCCTGGCTGCCGTAACCAATGACGGCAATGGTTTTTGATTTCAATACTTCCGGTTTTGCATCTTTGTCATAGTACATTTTAATAGACATTTCGATCTCCTTTTTTCTATAATTATTTAATTCTTCACTTCGAGATTTAGAGTATTCCGTGATCAGTGATCTGTATTTCCACCGATCACCGATCACTGATTACCGATTACCGATTAAGAGCTTCGTCGAGCGTCTTCCGTCATGGCAAACTCTCCGCTGCGCACGTATTCGTTAATGCCAAAAGGTTTCATCAACTCGATCAGGCGTTCGATCTTGCGGGCGCGGCCGGACAATTCCAGAGTAATGGTGTTGTTATCTACATCCAGGGGACGGGCGGAAAAGACATTCATCAGTTCCAACACCTCACTACGGTTCTTCCGATTTATGTTCACCTTCATAATGATGTATTCCCTGACGATATAATTATTTTCGTGAGAAATATCAACCACCTTGATGACATCAATCAATTTGTTCAGTTGTTTGGTGACCTGTTCGATCTGCTCCTCGTTGCCTTTCACCACCAGGGTAATTTTGTAAACATCGGGGTCTTCGGTAGGCGCGGCAATGGCGCTTTCAATATTGTATCCACGCTGAGCGAGAAGTCCGGTAACACGGGCAAGAATACCTACCCGGTTGGTAACTGTCGCAATTATGGTATGTTTTTTACTCATTTTTCGTCTCCAAATAAAATCTCATCATTTTTTCCACCCGCCGGTATCATGGGGAAGACATTGGTCAGTTTGTCTACCATGACTTCTATTAGCGCCGGGCCGTCATGGGCAAAAGCTGCAGCAAAAGTCTTTTCCAATTCATCAACTTTTTCCACTCGATAGCCTTTGACGCCATTAGCTTCGGCAACTTTGGTTAAATTCGGCCAGTAAACCTGGGGACAATTTCCATTCGGCCCTTTACAATCATCAGGACAGTGGGGGGTCTGTTTCAAACAGGTTTGTGAAAATTTTCCATCCCAGAACAAATCCTGCCACTGCCGGACCATACCGAGATAAGAATTGTTAATGACAACCACTATCACGGGAATATGATTGATAGCGCAGGTGGCCAGTTCCTGAATATTCATCTGGATACCGCCATCACCGGAAATCGCCACTACCATTTTATCGGGATTCGCCACCTGAGCGCCCATTGCCGCCGGCAGACCAAATCCCATGGTTCCCAGGCCGCCGCTACTCAGAAAAGAACGGGGCTTTTTATATTTAATAAATTGCGCACTCCACATCTGATGCTGTCCAACATCAGTGACAATTATGGCATCATCGGAGGTAAATTTATTGATCATAGCCACAGCATATTGCGGTAAAATATAACCATCCGGTTTTTGTTCGTAATGAATGGGATATTCCATTTTCAATTCGGATATACGGGAGTTCCAATCTACAAATTCTTTTTTATCAACCAGGTCTGTCAATTTTTCCAGGACATAATTGGCATCGCCTACTACGGGAATTTCCGTTTTCACCACCTTGCCGATCTCAGCGGGGTCAATGTCCACGTGCGCAATTATTGCTTGCTTAGCAAAACTGTTCACCGGGCCGGTAATCCGGTCATCAAACCGGGCCCCGACACTGATCAGGAGATCACATTCGGTTAAAGCATAATTAGCGGCTGCGACCCCATGCATACCCGGCATACCCACAAACCGGGGGTGATCATAGGGAATGCTTCCGAGACCCATCAATGTTGTGATGACAGGGATATTGGTCTTGCTGATAAATTGAAGGAGATTATTATGAGCTGAAGAACTTACAATCCCGCCACCTGTATACAGTAATGGCCGCTTCGCATTTTTTATCGCCTCCGCTAATTTTTTGATTTGATTTTTATGTCCTTTTACCACGGGTTTGTAACCGGGTAAATCGATGGTTTCCGGATACTGGTAGTCCGGTAATTCCGCATTGACAACATCCACCGGAAGGTCAATGGAAACCGGCCCCGGTCGTCCTGAATTTGCTATAAAAAAAGCTTCCTTGAGTACTTTTGGTAATTCTTCGACTGTTTTAACCAGGTAGTTGTGTTTACAAATTGATCGTGTCAGGCCGGACATATCGGTTTCCTGAAAGGCATCTGTTCCGATACTTTTCGTAGATACCTGACCGGTGACAACCAGGATTGGTATAGAATCCATTTTTGCTGTTGCAATACCCGTAATGGTATTGGTTGCACCGGGACCTGATGTTACAAATACCACCCCGGTTTTTCCAGTGGATCGGGCATAACCGTCAGCTGCATGGGTCGCACCCTGTTCATGTCTTGTCAAAATGAAATTAATTTCTCTGGTCGAGTAAAGCACGTCAAATACCGGGATCATTACGCCACCGGGATATCCAAAAATCGTATCAACGCCTTCTCGTTTTAAACCATCTATTAATATTTCTGCACCTTTCATAATTCCTCGCTTCTTGTTGCTGGTTGCTTGTTGCTGG